>JANQTQ010000260.1:7007-26184 GCA_030731625.1 Polaribacter sp.
GTTTTTCCTTCAAATAAATCGGGTCTTCCATCAAAACCTTGAATTCGTCTTCCTAAATTCATTTGTGCCAATTGGCCTCCGTGTGCAAAACAAGTTCTAATATTTGGGTAGCGTTCTTGCATTCCGTTTAACGTATAAAAATGATAGGCATCTCCACATTGCGCTAACATCCAAATTAAATGAAAACGCCAATTGGTATTCTCTAATTTTATCATTTTATCTCCATCATACGGATGAATTTCAATGGCCAATTTATACTTGTCTGCCAATTCAAAAATTCGATCATTTTCTTCATCAAAAACACAACGCCACTGACCAATAGAATCCATAAAATGCGTTGGTAAACACAAAACTTTTAGTCCTAATTCTTCTACACAACGTTTCATTTCGTCTAAAGCACCATAAATAAAACCAGGATGTACAACAAAGCCGCACGTAAATTTATCTGGATGACTATGTTGTACTTTTGCGTTAAAATCATTCTGAAAACGAAGCGCTTTTTTCATTTCTTCTAAACGCAAACCATTGCCATATAATTGAGAAAGATTTAAAACAACAGCATGATCTATTTTGTTTTTTTTCATCCACAATAATTTCTCATCTAAGAAAAAACTAGAGTCTGTAACAGGTCTGCTCCAATCTTTTTGCAACATATGTTTACGTTCATCATCTACCCAAAAAATTTCTTTTTCCTTCATAAATTGAGGAATTTCTTCTGGATAAGGTAATAAATGCGAATGTCCGTTGATGCGTAGTTTTCTTGTTTTCATATTATTCTGAATTACATTTCAATATCAATGTATTTTACTGCAAACTGAGACTGATTAACTACCTACTTTCTTAGGTGCTTCCATTATATCTCCACAAGAATCACAGGTACATTTTTCAACATCCGAATAATAATTATCAAAAATAATTAGTATGTCTTTTTCTATATTTTTAAGCTCAAATTCTTCTCTGTATAATTGATTTCCACAATTTTCGCAATACCATTCTAAAGCATCCTTCATGTTTTTAGAACGTGGATATTCAATGACCAAACCAACTGTATTTGCTTTTCTTTGTGGCGAATGTGGCACTTTTGCCGGTAATAAATAAATATCACCTTCATTAATTTCAACATCAATCATCTCTCCTTTTTCATCTATGATTTTTAAAATCATGTCTCCTTCAACTTGATAGAAAAATTCTGGCGTTTCGTTATAATGATAATCTTTTCTGTTATTAGGACCACCAACAACCATCACAATATATTCGCCATTTTTCCAAACTTGTTTGTTACCAACTGGCGGTTTTAATAAATGACGATTTTCGTCAATCCACTTTTTAAAATTTAAAGGTTTTACTAAATTGCTCATATACTTTAGATTTTTTTGATTTTTTAGAAACACGAAGCAAGACCTTATAAAGTTAATCAAAAAATATCTTGACTCTAAAAATCTTGGTTCTTGATTCCTTTTTTAAAGAGATTTCGTTCTTCCTCCATCAACAGGAAGATTTATTCCGTTTATATAACTTGCTTTTTCACTAGCTAAAAACACAATAGCACATGCCGTTTCCTCTGGTTTCGCAAAACGTTTTGCAGGTGTGTAATTTTTCATAATTGCTGTCATTTGCACAATAGTTGTGTTTTCATTTTTTGCTTTTATTTGAATAATTTCTGATAAACGCTCGGTTTCTGTAAAGCCAGGCAATACATTATTTACTGTTATTCCGTGACTTGCAACTTCTTCTGATAAGGTTTTTGCCCAATTACCAACAGCATTTCTAATGGTATTACTGACACCTAAACCCGGAATTGGTTCTTTTACAGAGGTTGAAATTACATTGATAATTCTTCCAAAACACTGCGTTTTCATAAACGGAACTAATGCTTGTGCCAAAATATGATTGCATAATAAATGTTGTGTAAACGCTTGCTGAAACTGCTCTAATGTTGCGTCTAAAATTGCCCCACTTCTAGGACCTCCTGTATTATTGATCAAAATATGAAACTCTAGATTAGTGGTTTCTAAAACAGCTTTTAATTCATCGGGATTAGAAAAATCGGCAACTAAATAACTGTGACATTGTTTGTTGTTTTCTAATTCTGCCAAAACTGCTTTTAGTTTTTCTTCATTTCTTGCGATCAAAGTAACATTTGCGCCTTCTTTTGCTAACATAATGGCAGTTGCTTTCCCTATTCCTTGTGTGCTTCCGCAAACTAATGCGTTTTTGTTTTTTAGTTCTAAATTCATTCCTATCCCTAACCCTTTCCTAAGGAAAGGGAATTTTTTATGTGTTAGTATTTCTATTTTATTTTTATAATTTAATTTTAAAGTCAACAGTTTCCCTCCTTTGGAGGGATTAAGGGAGGATCATCATTTTCTTAATCTTCACTGCTTTTTCAAAATGATCTAATTGATGCGTTTCAATCCACCAAGTGGCGACTTCCATTAATAACTTTGGATTGTCATTTTTATTTTTAAAAAATGCGTAAAAAGACAAACCTACATTTTCTCCTTTTTTTGCCATCTTTTCATCGCAAACTTGAATGATTTTTTCTTTTATTTCTTTATTCATAGATTTTTTTTGCTCTTTCTGATAATTTTTCCATCAGCATTTCTGGTTTTTTAATTTTTTCAAAACCAAATTTTTCATACAACGTATGGGCGTCTTTTGTTGCTAAAATCCATTTATCAATTTTTTGTAATTCAGGATCCTTCATCATATGATCAATTAATATTTTAGAATATCCTTTTCCTTGCTCATCATGTATCACAAAAACATCTAACACGTATGCAAAAAACACTTTGTCTGTCATAATTCTAGAAAAAGCTATTTGTTTTCCGTTTTTAAACAATCCGAAGTTAAGGGTATTTTCATTGGCCTTTTTTTGCTCTTCTAATGTTCTTAAATTACCCCAATAGGTTTTCTTTAAAAAATTAAATATCAACCCTAAATCCATATCATTTCTATCAGAAGAAAAAAATAAATCATCCATAATTTTAATCATATTGTATACAAATATTTTTAGGTTCTGTAAAAAATCGCAATGCTTCAAAACCACCTTCTCTGCCCACTCCGGAATCTTTTTGACCGCCAAAAGGCGTTCTTAAATCGCGCAACATCCAAGTGTTTACCCAAACAATTCCGGTTTGTAGTTGTTTAGAAAATTGCATGGTTCTGTTTAAATTATTCGTCCATAAGGTTGCTGATAAACCATATTTTGCGTCGTTTGCTAAAGATAAAGCTTCTTCATCAGTTTTAAAGGACATAATAGTTACAACAGGTCCAAAAATTTCTTCTTGATTCAATCTGCATTTATTATCAAAAACTTCAATAATTGTAGGTTGTAAATAATACCCCTTTTCAAAATTTTCAACCTCAACTCTTTCACCTCCAAAAAGAATATTCCCTCCTTCTGTGTGGGCAATATCAATATATGATTTTACTTTTTCTAAATGTTCTTTAGAGATTAATGCACCTATATCGGTAGTTTCCTCTTCCGGATTTCCTACATTGAGTTGCGCTACTTTTTCTATAAAATCTTGTTTAAATTTCTCATATATATTTTCTTCCACGAAAATTCTGCTGCCACATAAACAAATTTGCCCTTGATTGGCAAATGAAGATCGAACAGTAGTTTCTAACATCTTGTCATAATTGCAATCTGCAAAAATAATATTCGGATTTTTCCCACCTAATTCTAACGATAATTTCTTAAACATTGGTGCGGCAGTTAAAGCTATATGAGCACCCGTTTTTGTGCCTCCGGTAAATGAAATTGCTTTTATTTTTGGATGCTTTACAATTGCTTGACCGATGGTGTTTCCTAAACCTTGCACAATATTTAAAACGCCGTTTGGCAAACCAGCCTCGCTACAAATATCTGCCAAAATAAAAGCAGTCATTGGTGTAATTTCACTTGGTTTTGCCACTACACAATTTCCCGCGGCAAGGGCTGGCGCAATTTTCCAGGTAAATAAATACAAAGGTAAATTCCAAGGAGAAATGCAACCTACCACACCAATTGGTTGGCGAAGCGTAAAATTCATGGCATTAAAACCAACACTTTCATGGGCTTCTGATGAAAACTGCGTGATGGCATTTGCAAAAAAGCGAAAATTATCTGCCGCCCTAGGAATGTCTATTTGCCTTGCCAAACTAATTGGTTTGCCATTATCTTTTGATTCTGCTTTTGCAAGAAACTCTAAATTTCCAAGAATTAAATCCGCAATATTTGTGAGTATTTTACTACGTTCATCAATACTTGTATTGGACCAAATAGGAAATGCATTTTCTGCTGCCAAAACAGCACTTTCAACATCTGCATTGGTTGAATTTGGAAATTTACCATACACTTTTCCTTTTGCAGGATTGTAATTCTCTAACCAATGATCTTCAATCGGATTTTCAAATTCACCGTTTATGTAGTTTTGGATTTTCATTACGAACTAAATTTAATCAATTTATTTTTTTTAACTCACTATTTATGAATGCTATACATTCAGTACTATTTTTTTCTAAAGCTCTATAGTTTTCTAACATATAAACTCTCATATCTTCATTTAATATGATAGCATTTTTGAATTCTATATCATTTTTTAGAGCTTGAAAATTAATTGGCTTTCCTAATTGCTGTCCTGCAATTGCATTTTCATCTTCATTTTTTCTAAACTCAATTCTATTTAAAACTGTTGGAATTACAACTTGATATTGTAAAGCGTGATCATCTTGAATTTCAAAATCAATTACATTTTGATAATGAAAAGAATACAGCTTCGTAATCGATTTTCTTAAATTATTATTTGTAATAATTTCTAATCCTTTAGTTTTTAAGGTTTCATAGGCACTATAATTTAATACAGACCTTGTTGTGTATAATAAGCTTCCATAATAAACATCGAGAGAGTCTGCGTAAACATCGTCGTTTTTAAGATTTTCTAAAACAATTTTACTTGAGTTAAGCCTTGTTTCATTAAAACCAATATTAAACCTTATATCAACTAAATCAGCTTTTAAATTATTAGCAATTTCATTTAAATATTTAATTTGAACTTCCTCTAATTGTTTGTTATTATTCCAATTATTAACTTGAAGTGCAATTAAAATACCAATAACCACAAGGATAATTTCGCCAATAGCATATTTAAAATACTTGGAGGTTTTGTTTTCTGACAGTAATTGATGACGAATTTTACGAAAGAATTTAATCATATTATTGTTTCTTATACGCAGTTACTTTAATCTCTACCACCAAATCCGGATGCGGTAGTTGATGCACTGCAACTGTAGTTCTTGTGGGTCCAGTTTCTTTATTAAAAAATGCTGCATAGGCTTTGTTGTATCCTGCAAAATCATTCATATTTACTAAGAATGTAGACACATCTACCACATCTTTTAAACTTGCGCCAACGGTTTGTAAATTTTTATCGATGTTTTGTAAAACTTCTCTGGTTTGTGTTTCAATGTTTAAAAATTTTGTTCCCATTTCATCAATAATATCAACTCCTGCAATAGAATTATCTGCTCTTCTAGAACTGGTTCCTGAAACAAAAATAAAATCGCCCACAACTTTTACATGTGGATATGCGCCTCTTGGTGTGATCATAATAAGCCCCTCTTCATCTCCCCAAAGGGGAGAAACTCTAACCGGGTATCTGAGTTTTTGTTATTTTTTTTGATTCTTTTAAATTATTTAGAAATTGCTTATTCCATCTCTTTGGAAAGGTTAAGATGGACTTTCTGCTAATTCTAATAATTTAACCGTTGTATTAAAATTTCTAGTTGTTGCCGTTACCTGTAACTTTTTCTCAAATAATTTGTTAGAAAGTTTAGTTTTTCCAAAACCAGATGGACAATAAATATAAATCATATCATTTTCGATGAAATACGCGTCGTCATTAATTCCTTTTAGGTCTATTTTTGAGTCATATATTTTTCTGTTTAAAAAAACAAAAGCTACAATTTTTTCATTTTCTAATGGAAAAGGATAGTTTTCAATTGCTTTTTTCCATTCAGGAATTGTCCTTGCCATTACAGGAACTTCATAACCGAATTTATCTTGAATTCCTGCTTTAATTTTAGCACAAATACCAGATTTACCTTCATCAGATTCTAAAATAATATTTCCGCTTTGAATAAAGGTTTGCACATTTTTAAAACCTAAATTGCCTAATAGATCTCGTAAGTCTGCCATCGGAATTCTATTTTTTCCTGACACATTAATTCCGCGTAACAAAACAATATATTTTTTCATTTGACCTCTAAAAATTCTCTAATATAAATTTAATCAATATCGTTTACTAAAAAGCCTAGCCCTGATTGAAGCATTTGTTTGAGCTCTTTTTGTTTTTCACAAAAAAGCGAGTGCGTAAAGCAGGAAATAGCTTCAAATTATATGATTCTGAAATAAATTCAGAATTGCACTTTGCTTATAAACCTGCAATTTTATCTTCTGCTAAAATTGCATTTGTTTCTTCCTTTACTTTATCTAAAATGACTTTCAATTCTTCTTTTGTCATATTTAAATGTGTATGAATTGTATCATCGGCAATTAAATTTAATAGGGCTTTATCTTGCGCTCTTCCTTTTTTCATGGCTTCGTTATAACCAATATCGGCGTTAAAAGTTACCATAGAATATTTAGAAAAATAGTGGGTTGGAAAATGCTTTTCTAAATCCATTTCTAACTTTCTTTTTTCTTTAAATAACGGATTTGCAACATGATCTCTCATTTCGTAAAAGTTATCAATCGCTAAATCTGCAATAGCATCTGTGTCTTTTTTTCTTTCTTTTTGATAGGTCTTAAATACGGATTCCCAATCGTCTAAATCTCGATTTAGAATCTCATCAAAAACAGTAACGTCTTCAAAAGAAGCGTTCATTCCTTGTCCGTAAAAAGGCACAATTGCATGCGCAGCATCGCCCATTAACAATGTTTTATTTTGATACGACCAAGGTGAACATTTTACGGTTCCTAATGGTCCTGTTGGGTTATTTGTAAATTCCTCTAAAATATTCGGAATTAACGCCAAAGCATCTGAAAATTCTTTCTCAAAAAAGGCTGTTATTTTTTCTTCGGATGTTAAATTATTGAAATTATATTCGCCTTCATCATAACTTAAAAATAGTGTTACAGTAAAACTACCATCTAAATTAGGCAGTGCAATCAACATAAAATCTCCTCTAGGCCAAATGTGTAAATGCCCTTTACTAATTTGATGATTTCCTTGCTTATTGGCTGGAATTTCTAGCTCTTTATACCCATGATTTAAATAGTTTTGAGAATAGCTAAACAAAAATTTACGTTCTAAATAATAGCTTTTTCTAAGTGATGAACCTGCGCCATCTGTTCCAAAAATAACAGCTGCGTTTACAGAAAACTCTTGGTTATTTTCATAACTTTTAAAATGAGCTACTGAATTTTCGATATCTACACTTTTACATTTTAAATTAAAATAAATGTTTACATTTTCATGTTTTTCTGCTTCTGTTAATAGAAGTGCATTTAAATCACCTCTAGAAATGGAGTTGATATATTCGTTTTCTCTCCCCGAATAATTAGAAGCAAATGTATTTCCTTCCTTATCATGCATTAATCTACCATACATTGGTATGCAAAATTCTCTGGCTTTTTCTTCCACGCCACATAAACGAAGTGCTTTAAAACCTCGGTCTGATAATGCTAAATTGATAGATCTTCCTGCAGAAATATCAACTTTTCGTAAATCTGGTCTGCTTTCATACACGGCTACTTTATAGCCTCTTTGTGCCAATCTTAAAGCAAGTAAACTTCCACATAAACCTGCGCCAATAATTACTATAGAAGCCCCTCCTAAATCCTCACCAAAAGGGAGGACTTTCTTACTCAAATCTGATTTATTTTCTATTGAACTCAAATTATTCTATTTTTCTAAATTAAACTTCCTTTCCTTCGCAAAGGATTGAGGATAGGGTTTTGACCATTTGATACACATCTTCAAACGAGTTATACATTGGCGTTGGTGCACAACGTATAACATCGGGTTCTCGCCAATCTGTGATCATATTATTTTCTGTTAATTTTTGATGTAAACTTTTATCTGCATTTTTAACTTGAATGGAGATTTGACAACCTCTTTCTTTTGGATTATTGGGAGTAATAATTTTAATAGCATCCGAATCAATTTGGCTGATTAAATACTCAAAATAACCGGTTAGTTTTTCTGATTTTTCTCGTAAAGCGTCCATCCCAACTTCATCAAACAGATCTAAAGAAGCCCTAATTGCTGCCATAGATAATATTGGCGGATTTGATAATTGCCAACCTTCTGCGCCTTGCATCACATCAACAGGCATGCGCATATTAAAACGAGTTTCTTTGTTATGATTCCACCAACCTGCAAAACGCGGTAAATTTTTATTATGAGCATGTTTTTCGTGCACAAATAATCCTGCTAAACTTCCGGGTCCTGAATTTAAATATTTATACGTACACCAAGCTGCAAAATCAACACCTGAATCGTGTAAATTTGGCTGAATATTTCCTGCTCCGTGTGCTAAATCAATGCCAACAACACACTCTTTAGAATGTCCTATTGCTGCAATTCTTTTCAAATCTAAAAATTGACCCGTGTAATAATTTACGCCTCCAATTAATAAAAGAGCAATTTCGTCACCTTCAAATTTGATGATGGATTCCAAATCATCAATATTTAATAGACTTTCTCCTTGGTTTGGTTTCCATTCTATAATTCCTTCTTCAGGATCAAAACCATGAAATTTTAGTTGAGATTCAACCGCATATCTATCCGAAGGAAAAGCATCAGATTCAATAACAATTTTATACTTCGTTTTTGTGGGTCTGTAAAAAGACACCATTAGCAAATGTAAATTAGCTGTTAATGTGTTCATTACAACTACTTCAATGGGTTTTGCACCCACAATTTTTGCCATTTTATCGGTTAATAATTCATGGTAATGTAACCACGGATTTTTCGCTTCAAAATGACCTTCTACACCCAAATTTGCCCAATCCTCTAATTCTTGATCAATGTATTTTTTGGTTGATTTTGGCTGCAAACCCAATGAATTTCCCGTAAAATAGTGCCATTCATTTCCGTTTTTATCTTTAGGAATATGAAATTGATTTCTTACATGAGAAAGTGCATCCTCTTTATCTTGCTGCTGCGCAAAAGCTAATGTGTTTTGATAGTTCATCGCGAATAAAAATGATTTATCCCAAATATAAAACAATCCTTTTGAGAATTCAATATTTACGCATGAATTTCCCATTTTCTTAAAACCTCTTTAAACAGCATTTAAATGACTCTGTTCAATTTGTAAAACAGTGCATCTATTTTGTATTTTAGCCTAAAATTTATTCTAATGAAAAATATAAAATACGTTTCTTGTTTATTGCTGATTGTACTCTTTTCTTGTAAAAATGAGTCAAATATAGTTCCTGAATTAGAAAACATTCATACAAATTTAAAAGCAGAATTTGCTCCAGATAAACGTGTAGAATTGCTTGATATTAATTTTGAATTGACTGACAATCAATTGATTTTAGAAGGAGAAACAACTACTAAAAAGGCATTTTCTATACTTTTGGATAGTTTAAATGCTAGAAAACTAAAATTCACAAATAACGTACGTATTTTACCCGATTCGGCAGTTGGAAACCAACAATTTGCTGTTGCTAAAAACTCGGTGATTAATATCAGGTCGGAAGCAAAACATTCTGCTGAATTAGGCACACAAGGATTGTTAGGAATGTCTTTAAAAGTATTGGATAAAAAAGGAGATTTTTACAGAGTACAAACTCCAGATAATTATATTTCTTGGGTTGATGGTGGCGGAATTCAATTAATGACTAAAGAAGAAATTGATACTTGGAATTTTGGTAAAAAAGTAATCTATACACAAAACTTCGGATATGTGTATGCTGATAAAAACGACGAAAAAAATATTATTTCTGATATTACTTTAGGTGGTGTTTTAAAATTCCTGTCTTTAAGTCCTGATTTTTTTGAAGTAGAATATCCTGATAAAAGAAAGGGTTTTATAAAAAGAGCCGAAGGATTATTATTAGATTCTTGGATGCAAAATCTAAATCCATCACAAGAAAACATAGAAACGGTTGCTAAAACGTTTACAGGTTTCCCGTATTTATGGGGCGGAACTTCATCTAAAGGAATGGATTGTAGCGGCTTTACAAAAATGGTGTATTTAATGAATGGAATGATCATCCCTAGAGATGCTTCTCAACAAATAACTGCTGGTAAAGTTGTGGATGCAGGTTTAAAATTTGAAGGTTTAGAAAAAGGAGATTTATTGTTTTTTGGTACAAAAGCAACTGCTGATAAAAAACAAAGAGTTACACATGTTGGTATTTGGCTAGGAAATGATAAAATGGAGTTTATTCATTCTGCTAGTAATGTGCATTTAAGTTCTATGGATGAAAACGAACCAAATTATGATGGAATGAATAAAAACAGATATTTAGGTAGCAAGCGTTATTTAGGTGTAAAAGATAAGCTGCTGATTGATTTGAAAGAAAAAATAAAGTTGTAACTGAACTTGTGGTTCTTGTCCGGATTGGTTTTGATACTAGTACGCAGAGATTCTCAGAGAAATTGCGCAGAGTTTCAAGAAAAAAAGCACTTCTAAACAGCTATAATTTTCTAAGAAGAAACAAATCTATTCTTATAAATACTAGAGATTACTTTGTTCTTTGGAATACGATAAAAACAAAAAGCCCTTTAAATTTAAAAATTTAAAGGGCTTTTTAATAGGGTTTAAAACTCGTTTAATACAATACTCTAAACTTAATTGTACCTTCTACTTTTCTTAATTTTTCTAAAACTTCTGTGTTATATTCTTTGTCTAAATCTACAATTACATAGCCAACTTTTGGATCTGTTGATAAATACTGACCCGAAATATTTAAATCGTATTTAGCTAAAATCTTATTGATTTTTGCCATAATTCCCGGTACATTTTTATGAATATGTAAAAATCTGTGAGATTTTACTTGTCTTGGCAAACGAATATTTGGAAAATTTACAGCATCTACCGTATTTCCAGAATTTATATACGCCATAATTTTACTTGGTACAAAATCGGCAATATCTCTTTGCGCTTCTTCGGTACTTCCACCCACATGCGGTGTTAAAATTACGTTTGGCAAACCTTGTAATTCTGTAAAAAACTCACCATTTTTTGCTGGTTCTTCTGGATACACATCTACTGCGGCACCTGCTAATTTTCCACTTTTTAAAGCAGCAACTAAGGCAGGAATATCAACCACAAAACCTCTTGCTAGGTTAACTAAATGCGCGCCATCTTTCATTTGAGAAATTTCTTTTTCTCCTATAAAATTTTTGTTAGCTGCGTTGTCATCAATATGTAAAGTTACCACATCCGAAAGTGCTAATAAATCTTCTAATTTACTAACTTTAGTTGCGTTTCCTAATCCTAAAGTGTCTTCTACATCATAATAATATACATCCATTCCTAAGCCTTCTGCCAAAATTGATAATTGCTTACCAATGTTTCCATAACCAACAATTCCTAGTTTTTTACCACGAACTTCTCTAGAACCATCTGCGGTTTTATTCCACTGACCATTATGAATTTCTGTACTTCTTTGAAAAACAGAACGCATTAACATAATAATTTCTCCGATTGCTAATTCTACAACAGAACGCGTATTGCTATAAGGTGCATTAAAAACTACAACTCCGTTTTCTTTACACGCCTCTAAATCAATTTGTTTGGTACCAATACAAAAAGCACTTACTACCATTAATTTTTCTGCAGCTTCAACCACTTTTTTAGTAACGTTTGTTTTAGAACGAATTCCTAAAACATGCACGTCTTTTATTTTCTCTATCAATTCATCTTCCGATAAACTTTTAGAAACGGTTTCTACAGAAAATCCATCAGAAGTTAACTTTTTAAAAGCATCTGGATGTACGTTTTCTAATAATAAAATTTTAATTCTGTTCTTTGGGTATGAGATATTTCTTGGCAACTTGTTTACGTATAAAAATTCATCTAAATTTGGGGCAATATGATCTGCGTTTTCTGTAGTTTTTAATCTAGAAACGTTTTCTGTGTACGCAAAAAATTTATCTGCCACACCCGCTTTTCTAGTTACATAATCGCTATAACCATCGCCAATAACTTGTATTTCTCCTTCTAGATTCATGTCTTTTAAACACTTGATTTTTCCGTTGTGCTGAGATAATGGATTATTAGCATCAAAACCAATAATTTTACCATCATTTGCAAACTCAAAAGTATTTGCAAAAACACGCTCTGAAGGTATATTGTATTCTTTTACAATAGGATCTATAAATTCTTTAAATCCGCAGGATATTACATAAATATCATCTGCAAAATCTCTAAAAAATTCTTTATTACTTTCTATGGATGCAGAAACTTGCTTTTTTAAAGAAGCTATTAAGTTTGCTAAATCAGATTGATTTGCATTTAATAATTTAATTCTTCTTTCTAAAGATTCTGTAAATGAGATTTCGCCGTCAATACCTAAATTAGTAATGTCAATTATTTCTTGAATAATTTCATGTTTTTTAGGATTGCCCTCTAACGTTATTTCCGCTAAAACGTCTAAAGCTTCTACACGGGTTAAAGTACTATCAAAATCGAAAATATAATTTCTTTTGGTGGTAATCATTTTTTAATGAATCTTGGTTCAATTTAAGGTGTAAAGCTACAAAGATAGTAGGGATCTAAGAAGTTTTTATAAAATTTTTACGAAATCAATTTCTTTTGTTATATATCAATAAAAACTTGATAATTATAAAAATAAATACCCTTAAAAATTATCAAATCCTAAAATAATTAACCACCAAACTATGGGCAAAGACTCTACCCAAAATGAACTGTAATATTTTGATTGATTGATTTTAGCGCGCATCAAAAACATAATCAGTAAAAAAAAGAACAACATAAACGGACTTTTATTTGTTATTGCTGTGGATGACATAAACTCTAAAACTAACGTAAAAACAAGAATGCCTACTCCTAATTTTTTGGTTTTCTCTACGCCTATTTTTTTTGGTATGGTTTGTAAAGAAATGGCATCAAATTGTACGTCTCTAATATCAAAAGGAAGTATTAAAACTAAGACTACTAAAAATCGTTGAACTGCATACAAAAAGATGGGTACGCTAAATTCTTTTCCTGCATCAAAAAGTGGAATGATCGCCGTAAAACCCATCCAAACAAAAGCTACTACACCAATTTTTAAAGAACTTAATTCTCTTAAATTTTTAGTAAATCCGTTTAAAAAGGGAACAGCGTATAAAACAGTTGCTAAGGCAAATGGTATTGAAAAAAGCAATGTTTTAAAATCAATTAGATATCCATAATAACACATTGCAAAAAAGCTAAACAATGAAAAAACTTGAATCATTTTTAAGTTTTTTGTCAATCTTTTATGGTGCAATTTTGCCACATCCGCATATTTTACAAAGTTGTACCCTGTAATTGTGCCGTAAAAAATAAAATAATCTACGTTTTTATTATAAGGAAGTTTAAAATAGATTTCTGTAATTCTTACAAAAGCATACACCGCCAACCCCACGTGAATGCTAGCGTTTATGTAAAAATCTAAACTATTTTTTAAAATCTTCATGGCGCAAAAATAAAGTTTATGTTCATAACATTCTCATTTGGTTAATAATTAATCCTTTTTTAACTGTTTTTGATGAAGTGCAAACTTTATGAAATGATTATTTTTGTGCCAGTAAATTCAAATCAACAATCAACTCAATCGGTTGAAATAAAACATATAAATTCTTTAAATGAACACAAATTCTTTTCAACTAAGACATATTGGACCCAATAAAAAGGAACAAGAAAAAATGTTATCAGCAATTAAAGTTGATAGTTTAGATCAGTTAATTAATGAAACTGTTCCAGAAAAAATTAGATTAAAAAAAGAACTAAATTTAGATCCTGCCATGAGCGAATATGAGTATTTAGCTCATATTAAAGAACTATCAGAAAAAAATAAAGTTTTTAAAAGTTACATTGGTTTAGGCTATCATGAAGCAATTGTGCCAAGTGTTATTCAACGAAATATTTTAGAAAATCCGGGTTGGTATACTGCTTACACACCTTATCAAGCAGAAATTGCACAAGGAAGATTAGAGGCGTTGTTAAATTATCAAACGATGATTTGTGATTTAACAGGAATGGAATTGGCAAATGCTTCTTTGTTAGATGAAAGTACTGCTGCTGCAGAAGCAATGGCTTTATTGTTTGATATTAGAGAACGTAATCAAAAGAAAAATAAGGTAAACAAATTTTTTGTTTCTGATGAAATTTTACCGCAAACATTATCTGTTTTACAAACGCGTTCTACGCCAATTGGCATTGAATTAGTGGTTGGTAATTATGAAGAATTTACTTTTTCTGATGAGTTTTACGGTGCAATTTTACAGTACCCAGGAAAACATGGGCAAGTTTGTGACTATACTGATTTTGTTGCAAAAGCAAATGCAAACAATATAAAAGTAGCGGTTGCTGCAGATATTTTATCATTGGTAAAATTAAAAGCTCCCGCAGAATTTGGTGTTGATGTAGTTGTAGGAACCTCGCAACGTTTTGGAATTCCGTTAGGTTACGGTGGTCCTCATGCTGGTTTTTTTGCTACAAAAGATGCCTACAAAAGAAGTATTCCTGGAAGAATAATTGGTGTTACTAAAGACAAAGATGGCAATAGAGCTTTAAGAATGGCTTTACAAACCAGAGAACAACATATAAAACGCGAAAAAGCGACTTCTAACATTTGTACGGCACAAGTTCTTTTAGCTGTTATGGCTGGAATGTATGCCGTTTACCACGGAAAAGAAGGCTTAAAAAATATTGCTAATTATGTACATGCAAACACAAATATCTTAGCACAAAGTTTAGAAAACTTAGGATTTAAACAGTTAAACCCTTTGTATTTTGATACTATTTTAATTGAAGTTGAAGCGGCAAAATTAAAAACGGTAGCAGAAGCAAACCACATCAACTTCAATTATGTTGATGAAAATCATGTTTCTATTTCGATCAATGAAACTGCAGGAATGAAAGAAATAAAAGCAATTGTAAATTGTTTTGAGCAAGCTTTTCATTTAGCAAACAAAGAAGTACCACAAGCAAAAAACATACTTCCAGAAAACATCGTAAGAAACACACCTTTTTTAGAAAATGAGGTTTTTAACACCTATCATTCTGAAACAGATATGATGCGTTATATAAAGAAATTAGAGCGCAAAGATTTGGCTTTAAATCATTCTATGATTTCGTTAGGTTCTTGTACAATGAAACTAAATGCCGCTTCAGAAATGTTGCCTTTAAGCAACCCACAATGGGGAAATATTCATCCTTTTGTACCGCTAAATCAGGCGGAAGGGTACCAAGAAGTTTTACATAAATTAGAACATCAATTAAATATTATTACTGGTTTTGCAGCAACTTCTTTACAACCAAATTCTGGTGCACAAGGCGAGTTTGCTGGTTTAATGGTGATTAGAGCGTATCATGAAGCAAACGGAGATTCTCATAGAAATATTTGTTTAATTCCGGCTTCTGCTCACGGTACAAATCCGGCTTCTGCAGTTATGGCTGGTATGGAAGTTGTTGTTACAAAAACAGATGAAAGCGGAAATATCGACTTTGAAGATTTAAAAGAAAAAGCCGAATTGCATTCTAAAAACCTGGCAGCTTTAATGGTTACCTATCCTTCTACGCACGGAGTTTTTGAAACCGGAATTAAAGATATTACCAACGTTATTCATGAAAATGGCGGACAAGTTTATATGGATGGAGCAAATATGAATGCACAAGTTGGTTTAACAAATCCTGCAACAATTGGCGCAGATGTTTGTCATTTAAACTTACATAAAACATTTGCTATTCCGCATGGTGGTGGTGGACCTGGCGTTGGCCCAATATGCGTTGCCCCTCAATTAGCGCCTTTTTTACCAACAAATCCTTTAGTAAAAACTGGCGGCGAAAACGCTATCACGTCAATTTCTGCGGCGCCTTGGGGTTCTGCTTTGGTGTGTTTAATTTCTTATGGATATATTACCATGCTTGGTTTTAGAGGTTTAAAAAACGCTACTAAAATGGCGATTTTAAATGCAAACTATATTAAAGAGCGTTTAAACGGGCATTACCCAACTTTATATACGGGCGAAAAAGGACGCGCTGCTCACGAAATGATTATTGATTGTAGAGATTTTAAAAACAACGGAATTGAAGTTGTAGACATTGCAAAACGATTAATGGATTATGGTTTTCACGCACCAACGGTTTCTTTTCCTGTAGGTGGCACTATGATGATTGAACCTACAGAATCTGAAAGCTTAACAGAATTAGATCGTTTTTGTGACGCTATGATTTCTATCAGACAAGAAATTGATGCAGCTACTTTAAATGATGAAAACAATCCTTTAAAAAATGCACCTCATACACAAGCAATGTTAACTGCTGATGAATGGACGTTGCCATATTCTAGAAAACAGGCCGCTTTTCCTTTAGATTATATTGCTGATAACAAATTCTGGCCAACTGTTAGAAGAGTTGATGATGCTTTTGGAGACAGAAACTTAATTTGTTCTTGCAACCCAATTGAAGATTATATGTAAACACAAAGTGTTTTTAACTATTTAAAACCATCTCTTTTGAGGTGGTTTTTGTTTTAAAAGCTTTTCCTTTTGATTTTCTACTTAAAAAAGATAACTTCGCTTATTAGGTTTGTAAATTAGTAGCACATTAATGTAATAAAAGTATGGTTCTTACAACATGACGAAAGAGATTCCGCATATACAATTTAATCCTGCTACGGCTCAAAACTTTGGTTTTGAAATAGTACCTATAGAAAAAATTGCGCAATCTAAAAAAGATACCAACCACAATCCTAGTTTACCTCATCAGGTAAAGTTTTATAATTTTATATTTTTTACAGAAGGTTCTGGAAGACATTTTATTGATTTTAACTGGTATCCTGTTCAAAAAAACACGTTGGTCTATTTAGCTAAAGAACAAGTAAATGCCTTTGAGTTTTCAAAAAACCTAAAAGGATTCTGTCTGGTATTTACAGAAGCATATTTTGTAAGTTGCTTTTCTAATTTAACCGAAAACTTTGTTTTTCAATTGTTTAATCCGCAGTTATTTTCGCCAATTCTTCAAATTCCAGAGGATTCAGATTTTATTGATTATTTTCATTTGCTTCATAAAGAATTTAAGAACCTTACTGCTTTTAATCAAAAAAACATTATAAATTCACTTTTTGTAATATTAGTATCAAAGGCAGAAAACATCAAACAAAAAGAAACCTTTGCTATAAATGATGCTTCAAAAATTAAGACTTTTCAAAAATTTAGCTCTTTAATAGAACTCAATCATACCAAAAGTAGAAGTGCTAATTTTTACGCCAATAATTTAGCAATCACCTATAAACACTTAAATATCATTTGTAAAGAATTGGTACATAAAACTGCTAAAAGTGTTATTGACGACTTTATTATACTTCAGGCTAAACGAGTATTAATTAATTCTACCATAAAAAGTACCGAACTTGCTTACAAATTAGGTTTTGAAGACCCAACCAACTTTACCAAATATTTTAAGAAGAATACAGGATTAACCCCAAATTCTTTCATTAAGTCGATTAAAAACAAGTAAAGGTTCTACTTTAACCATTTTTAATCTCTTTTTCATCTTTTCTACAACTGCAAATTGCCACACCTTTGTATCAAATAATAAACAAAGAAAAAACAATAAAATGAAACAACTAATTACATCTGTAGCAATTGCACTTACCATTGTGTCTTGTAGTTCAACAAAAAAAGAATTAAATATTAATAACACTAATAAAATAACAACAATGTCTAATAAAGAAAAAGTAGTAGCACTTTTAAACAGTTTTAATACTGGCGATTCAACACCAATTTCTTATATCAATCCAAATAAATATATTCAACATAATTTACAAGTTGCAGACGGTTTACAAGGTTTTGGAGAAGTTATGCATCATGCCCCAGAAGGTGGTTTTAAAGCAAACGTAGTAAGAGCTTTTGAAGATGGTGATTTTGTTTTTACACAAACTGAATACGATTTTTTTGGACCAAAAGCAGGTTTTGATGTGTTTCGTTTTGAAAACGGAAAAATAGTTGAACACTGGGATAACTTATTAGAAATTCAGAAACCAAATCCTAGTGGAAGAACTCAATTTGATGGAGAAACTACAATTACCGATTTAGATAAAACTGCAGCAAACAAAAATATTGTAAAAGGTTTTATTGAAGATGTAGTGATCAATCATCAAATGGAAAAAATTACAACATACATTAATCCTACAAAATACATACAGCACAATCCTGCGGTAGCAGATGGTTTAGACGGATTTGGAAATGCAATGAAATATTTTGCAGAAAACGGTTTGGTAATGGAATATACTAAACTTCATAAAGTATTAGGTCAAGGAAATTTCGTTTTAACAATGAGCGAAGGTAAATTTGGCAAAGGAGATCATACTGCTTTTTATGATTTATTTAGAATTGAAAACGGACAAATAGTAGAACATTGGGACGTTATTGCCACAATTCCTGCAAAAGAAACTTGGAAGAATACTAACGGTAAATTTTAACTAACACCATCTAAAAAAGGAATATCAAACATGGTGATATTCCTTTTTTTTAAATCTTTTATGTATGATACTATCTCAAGAAAAAGCTATAGAAATTACTTTAAATCAATTATTTAAAGACGCTAAAAACGATTATTACAAAATAGCAAAAGGGTTAGTTAAAAGCGCTTTTAGACCTATGCAACCTTCTGATTTTAAAGAAGCTTATCTTTCAATTTCTAAAGAGCAGGGAGCAGATTTACAAGAACTTATACTAAAAAACAACAGCAAAAACATTATTGAATTTGGTACATCCTTCGGAATTTCTACTCTTTTTTTAGCACAAGGTGTTTTAGCAACTGGTGGTAAAATTATTACCACAGAATTAATTGAATCGAAAGCACTAAAAGCCATAGATAACTTTAAAAATGCGGGAGTACAAAACTTAATAGAAGTTAGAATTGGAGATGCTTTAGAAACCCTAAAAAATCATGCAAAATCTATAGATCTTCTATTTTTAGATGGTTGGAAAGATTTGTATTTGCCCTTATTTGAAAT
>JANQTQ010000260.1:26194-31925 GCA_030731625.1 Polaribacter sp.
TGGCATATAACATGCTTGAAATAATTTAACAATTATTAACACTATCATTTATGTTGATAATGCAAATATGTTAGATGCTAATACATTTTTACAAACCATATCAAAAAATAAAAAGTATCAATTACAGCCTAAATTTGACGGAAAAGTAGTTTTAATAACAATTATAAAATAAAAAATGAGCACAATATCACATTGCCCAACTTGTGGCAGCACTTCTAAAGTGAAAGAAAAAAATGGCAAAATTAATTATGAAGCCGTTCAAAATGACGAAGCTTTTAAAAAAATAGTACAGCTAAAAAAAGCCATGGAAAAGTTTAAAGCAAAATCGGAAGCGCTAGAAAAAGAACTAGCAGTTTTTAAAGCAATTAAATAAGAAACGAATGCAATTTTTAAAAAATAATTACGGATGGCTCCTTGTGATACTTGTAGGCATTTTAGCGCTACTACCACTTTATAGCATGCTAAATTCTGCAATTTCAGAAGGATTATTAACTACAGAAGGCAAAAAAGCACTGGAAATGAGCTATCATATTTCTGGTGAATTTTCGATACGATGGATGACTGCCGTATTAACCTGCACTCCTTTCTTTATACTTTTTGGAGTTCAAAATCTATTTGTAAGGCAAGCAATGGGTATTGCAACCGCGGTTTGGAGTATCCTTCACTTTGTTATATTTATAGTTGCAGAAGGCTTTTTAGAAACTTTTACACAAGTAAATTATATTGTTGGTTTTGTTGCTATTTTAATACTTATTCCGTTGCTATTTACGTCTAACAGAAAATCTATGAAATTGTTAAAGAAGAAATGGAAAAAACTACAGAGTCTTGTATACGTCGCTATTTTTCTAAGCTTATTGCATGTTTTTATTTTAGAAAAAACTTGGTTAATTTATGCTATAATTGTAAGTGTTGGCTTTATAGTACGCATACCTATTATCAAAAATAAAATAATCCAGTATAGAAAAAAATAAGACTATTAATAATGAATTTAAAACTTATTTAAAAAATTAATTGTTTGTACGTTATTGTATCCTACCAGCATAAAAATTTGCAAACTTCTGTGTGATTATTGGAGAATACATTTAAACGAATTGAATGAATTATCCGCAGCTATTACAGGTCTAAACAGCGCCATAATTGGATGCTGTTTTTCTTATGAAGAAAATATATTGCCCTTACGAGACCGTTTTATAATTATGTTATTTTGCCGACAATCAGAAAAAATTATGAATCCATAAAACAATTACTATGCTAGGTTAACTTTTCACTTTCTTCACAAAAACAAATTTCACTTTAAAAATCTACAAACTTTTTTTTGCTGATGCATTTATTAATCGTAACATTGCAATTAATATATAAAAGATATGGGATTAGCAAAAACAGAAATGTTTACCGACTTACAAAACGAAATAGCCTTATTCGCAAAAGTATTTGGCCATCCGGCAAGAGTAGCAATCTTACAGCAACTTTTTAAAATAGACGCCTGTTATTGTGGTGATTTAGTAAACGAAATTGGCCTTGCACAACCTACCATTTCTCAGCATTTAAAAGAACTAAAACAATTAGGACTTATAAAAGGGAACGTAGAAGGAACAAGTGTTTGCTATTGCATCAACTCAGAAAATTGGACAAAAATGAAAGAAACAATGTTACAATTTCTAAATCAAGATATTTCGAAAATTGGAGATTGTTGCTAAAAATTTAAAAATCATTCATCACAATAAAAATAGATACATGAAACTGTCAGAAATAAAAAACAAATTAAACAAATTAGAAAAGATTTCCTTTAAGTTACCAAATGGCGAATTAGTACCAAATCACTTTCACATAACAGAAGTTGGTAAAATAACAAAGCACTTTATTGATTGCGGAGGAACTGTTCGTAATGAAGAAGTTGCAAACTTTCAACTTTGGAACGCAAATGATTATGACCACAGATTGCATCCAGAAAAGTTGTTAAACATTATTGAGCTTTCAGAGAACGTTTTGGGTATTGGAGATTTAGAAATTGAAGTTGAATATCAAGCAGAAACCATTGGCAAATTCGGACTTGATTTTGATGGAACACACTTTCTTTTGACCACAAAACAAACAGATTGTTTGGCAAAAGACGAATGCGGAATTCCTGCTGAAAAACCAAAACTACAATTTTCTGAGTTAAAATCAGAAAATACGTGCACTCCAGGAGGAGGTTGCTGCTAATTGAATTATTTAAAATAGAAATATGTCAACAATACAATCAACCATGTTTATAGAAATAGAAACGTTCATTAAAAAAATAAAGCCTGAAACTATTTCAGACGAACGCAAAGAAATCTTAAAACCACTAACTGAATTCATTCAGACTAAAGTTTTAAATCAAGAGGAAATTAGACTTAATTTTATTTGTACACACAATTCACGAAGAAGTCATTTATCACAAGTTTGGGCACAAACAATGGCATTTTATTTTAACATTAAAAATGTGTTTTGTTATTCTGGCGGAACTGAAGCAACAGCAATGTTTCCTATGGCAGCAGAAACCTTAAAAAATGCTGGCTTTGACATCAAACCACTTTCCGAAGGTAAAAATCCAGTGTATCGCATTAAATATGCAGATAACGAACATCCAATGATTGGGTTTTCTAAAAAATTAGATGATGATTTTAATCCGAAATCTAAATTTGCAGCAATTATGACGTGTGATTCAGCAAATGAAGCTTGTCCATTTGTTTTCGGCGCAGAAAAACGAATTCCTATAACTTTCGAAGATCCAAAAGCATTTGACAACACACCTCAACAAGCAGAAAAATATCAGGAAAGAAGTGTACAAATTGCCACCGAAATGTTTTATGTTTTCTCTCAAATAAATTCTTAAAATGGCCTCAAAAAAATTAAGTTTTCTAGATAGAAATTTAACCCTTTGGATTTTTGTAGCCATGGCAATAGGTGTCGGACTTGGGTATTTTATTCCTACTTTTCCTACGATTATCAATTCGTTCAATAGCGGAACGACCAACATTCCAATTGCTATTGGATTGATCTTAATGATGTATCCGCCTTTGGCGAAAGTAAATTATGCGCTCTTGCCAAAAGTTTTTAGAAACACAAAAATCTTGTCAATTTCATTAATTTTAAATTGGATTATTGGTCCTGTTTTAATGTTTGTTTTGGCAATTACATTTCTGCGTGATTATCCAGAATATATGGTTGGTCTTATTCTAATTGGTTTGGCTCGCTGTATTGCAATGGTTTTGGTTTGGAATGATCTTGCAGAAGGAAGTAGCGAATATGGCGCAGGTTTGGTTGCCTTAAATAGTATTTTTCAGGTTTTTGCATACAGTTTTTATGCGTGGCTTTTTATCACCATACTTCCTCCTTATTTTGGTTTTGAAGGTGCGATTGTAGATATTTCTATCAGCACAATTGCAGAAAGCGTTGCTATTTATTTAGGGCTTCCGTTTGTTTTAGGAATTTTAAGCAGACTCATTTTAGTAAAAATCAAAGGAGAAAAATGGTACACCCAAAAATTTATTCCAACAATTTCGCCAATAACATTAATTGCCCTTTTGTTTACGATTGTAATCATGTTCTCTCTAAAAGGAGAATTAATTGTAGAAATACCAATGGATGTTTTACTAATTGCAGTGCCTTTATTAATTTATTTTACAGTGATGTTTATCATTGGCTTTTTTGTGACCAAAGCAACCGGAGCAACCTATGATAAAACAGCAGCAGTAGCTTTTACCGCAGCAGGAAATAATTTTGAATTGGCAATTGCAGTTGCTATTGCAGTATTCGGACTAAATTCAGGTCAAGCTTTTACGGGAGTTATTGGACCTTTGGTAGAAGTTCCGGCTTTAATTTTATTAGTCCGCGTTTCGTTCTGGTTAAAAAAGAAATATTATGATACACCTAAATCAGCCATCAAATGAAAATAGCATTCTTTTCAGACATTCACGCAAACTTACCTGCACTCGAAGCTTTTTTTGAAGATGTAGTATCAGAAAATGTAGATGCCATTTATTGTTTAGGAGATTTGGTTGGCTACAATGTTTGGCCAAATGAAGTCATCAATGAAATCAGAAAAAGACACATTCCTACCATTATGGGAAATCATGATGAGGCATTGTTGCAACCCATTTCAAAAGAAACAAAACTCTCTAACAAAACCTTAACCAGAACCTTGGTTACTGATGAAAATAGAGCTTATTTAATAAACTTGCCAAGACAATTATCTTTACAATTTACAACTAATCACACCCCATTTAATGTACTCATGGTTCATGGAAGTGTAAAAGCTATTAATGATTATATGGTAGTAGACTACCCAGAAAACGAGGTTTTACAGATGATGGATGAGCAACATGCAGATGTGTTACTTTGTGGTCATACGCACAAACCTTTTCATAGAATTATTAAAAAAGGAGAAACTTTTAAACATGTTGTAAATATTGGTTCTGTTGGCAAACCTAAAGATGGTGACCCTAGACTTTGCTATGCTATTTTAGAACTAAACCAAACCACCTCTGCTACCAATCCGGAGGCAATAAAAGTAACTTTTAAAAGAGCTGCTTATAATGTAGAAAAAGCCGCAAAAGCAATAGAAGAAAGTGATTTTGATCCTGCTTTTGCAGAAGCTTTGAGACTTGCAAAATAAATATAAGTTAGCGTTGTTAAAAAAAAGTTCACTTTTTGTGATTCTATGATATTTATCACATTTCAAAAGAAAAACCTATCGTACTTTTACGATAGGTTTTTATAATTTTAAAAAGTAACTCTCATGAAAATAAAACTATTCTTAGTTATCTTACTTATTGGCTTCATAAGTTGTAACGCTCCTAAAAAAAACAAAGAAAACGCATCATCTCAAAGTATCACAAAAGAAGAAACAACTTTACATAAAGAGGCTGATATAACTACGCATCCACAATCTAAAGGATATAAACTGATGCAACAAAAATGCTATATCTGCCATTTAGAAGTACCAGATCCTTCAAAACGAGATCAAATGATTGCGCCACCCATGTTACGAGTGCAAGAACATTATAAACCAACCTATCCTAATAAAGAAGAATTTGTAAAAGCCGTTATGGCGTTTACTAAAAACCCATCAGAAGAAAAAACATTAATGCCAGGTGCCGTAAAAAAGTTTAATTTAATGCCTAAATTACCTTATGATGACGCCGAATTACAATTGATAGCAGAAACGATTTATGAGCATGAATTTGGTCAAGCGCCAAAAATGAAAATGATGGCTAGCGTTTTACAATTGAATAATGGCAAAAAATGGGTGTTAGAAAAAGAATCTATACAACAGATAAACACTATTATTAAAAAAACAACTCATTTTAAAGCAACCAATATTGAAGCGTATCAAACATTAGGGAAAGCTGTTTTTAATGATGCCAAAACAATTATGCTCAACGATGCGTATAAGGATGAATTATTTGATCAAATACACAATTTCTTTGCAGGTATAGAAGGTAATATGCATGCATTAATGGCTGTAACATCCATCAATGAGGCAGAAAAACAACTAACGGAATTAAACAAAAAGTTACAAGATTTTCACAACTATTTTGAATAATAACTGATGATCGCTTATCCGATGAAAAGAAATGTAGAACCCATCGCATACAAAGAAGATACCGAAACGCTGGCAAAATTTGCAAAAGCATTAAGCCATCCAACGCGTATTGCCATTTTAAAACATCTCGAAAATCAATCGTGTTGTTTTACGGGCGATTTG
>JANQTQ010000261.1 GCA_030731625.1 Polaribacter sp.
ATTCTGAAAGAAACAAACTAATATTAAAAGATGTCTATTATGAATTAAATAAAGGTCGAAAAATTGTAATTATTACAGAACGA
Source organism: Polaribacter sp. (assembly GCA_030731625.1). GTDB lineage: Bacteria > Bacteroidota > Bacteroidia > Flavobacteriales > Flavobacteriaceae > Polaribacter. The sequence continues at coordinate 84 of JANQTQ010000261.1, forward strand.
AAAGAGCATATTAAGGTTCTGTATCAGTACTTAAAAACCAAATATGAAGTTATTCCTATTTCAGGAGAAGATAATGTCGCCTCACGAAATTCAAAATGGAAAAGCATACAACAAAGCAATTATCAGGCAATTATAACCACTGGACAGTTTTTCGGAGAAGGTATTGATATTAAGGATATTTCAGGTCTTTTTTTAGTGTATCCTTTTGCTTTTAAAGGAAAACTAATTCAATATATTGGACGCGTCCAACGCTCAGAATTGACTCCCATCATTTATGATTATCGAGATAAACAAATCTCATATCTCAACAAGCTATTTTTAAAACGAAATACATATTATCGAAATTTAGATAGACAAGCAGCGCTATTCGATGATTTAAACGAAACTACTGAGCTTAACTCAAAAAATCGTCGGGATATCGATAAGGTTATAAAAGTGCCAATTAATGATGTAGATTTTCATTATGGAATGATTTGCTTTTCATACAAGGTATCACCCCAAACATCACTTCAATTTGAAATCGAAAATGAAGAAATACAACCAGAGTTTGAGGTCTTGAAACCTTATTTTTCAAAAATATTGAATTCTAAATTTATTACTGTTCATATTCAAGTTGGTTTTGAGGATAATATAATAGCTTCTCAATTAGCTGTCTCAAAAGATATTGACGCTATCAATAAAGAGACAATAGACAGTGTAAAGGTTGAATTCGTTGAGGATCACTTTATAAAATGCGGGAAATCTAAAGAAGAAGAAGAATTAGAAGATACTCCTAAGAAAGTTGGGGCTTTCTTAGGTTCTGAAGAGAATTTAATAGAAGCTCTTTTAAATAATAGTAAGTATGTTCATCACAAACAACTTCTATACTTGGCAAAACTCCATAACAATAAAATATTAAAAATCAGGTTTGTTTTATATCCATTTTCATTTGTTTTCTTGCTCGAAGGACAGCAAAAATATCATATTATTTTAGAAACATTGGATACTAAAGAAGCTACATATATTTGGCACCTTTCTAAAGAAGTTCACCTGTTTAAAAAAGAACTAGAACAAATAAACAAAACTCTGAATTGGATACGAAAAAATGGTCGTCAATCATTTTTGGAAACTAAAAGCGAAAACTTTAGTAAAATTATTCACGATTATATCGAAGACCAAAAGGGGTTTTATAAATGGAAAAATGCTTTGGAAGAAAGATTATCTTAAATTAATAGTTGTGAATCAGCAATTTTTTTAAGTAACTTATTTCAACACAAACCAAGTACAAATGATTATATCTTATAATTTTTCCTTGTAAAACATTGAATTACTTTATGTTTAGATTACATAAAGGTATTAATTCTCTTTATTTACACAAGTATTTTTTTATAAGGTAATTTACCTCTTTTTATAGGTTTGCACAATATTGTTGTATGGAATAAAACCGCAGAAATTGTAGAAAAATATTTAGTAAAAGGCAATGAAGTGGCTATCGAAGGCAAGCTAACTACTAGAAGCTATGAAACGAAAGAAGGCGAAAAACGATATATTACAGAAGTTGTTTGTAATGAGCTTTTGATGTTGGGGAATAAGCAATAGAAATATTGAGATGTATTTAAAAAATTTAAGAAAGACCAACTTTATAATTGGTCTTTTTTTTATGAAACTTAGTTTTTTAAAATAGATAATTAAATATTGGTTAAAGTTAAAATATGCTTCATCTAGCAAAAATTAATTTTTGTAACTTACCTCATCAATTTAAAAATCGACTTTTATGCAAAACTACACTTTACATATTAACGGAAAAGAACGCTCTGTAACAGCAGATGCAGATACACCTTTGTTATGGGTTTTAAGAGATGAACTCAATTTAGTAGGTACAAAATTTGGTTGCGGAATTGCACAATGTGGCGCTTGTACTGTTCATATGGATGGTGTTGCGGTTAGAAGCTGTCAACTGCAAGTTTCTTTTTTAGATGATGTAAAGATCACCACTATAGAAGGATTGTCTGATGATGGAAAACATCCTGTACAAGAAGCTTGGAAAGAAATTGATGTGCCGCAATGTGGTTATTGCCAAGCGGGTCAAATTATGACAGCATCTGCGTTTTTATCAGAAAATAAAAATCCATCAGAAGAAGAAATTAGAGAAGCTATGCATGGTAATATTTGTAGATGTGCGTCTTATAATAGAATTGAAAAAGCCGTAAAAGTTGCTGCCGAAAAAATGGTTTAATACCTAATAAATTTCTTAAAGTTTAAGTAAAAGAAAGTTTTAAAATGCTAATTAGCATTCTTTTAGAACTTAGTTTTATTTTCTAAAACAACATCAAAAACACCCAACAATGACATCTACAAAAACAGATAATTTTAGCAGAAGAAATTTCTTAAAAACATCACTTTTAGCCAGTGGAGGTTTGTTAATAGGATTCAATTTAGTGGCAGCCTGCAAACCAAATGCACTGATGCCTACAGATATTAACAAGTTAAATTTTAATGACTTTAATGCATTTATTAAAATTTCTGATGATGGGTATGTGACAATTTTTTCTCCGAATCCAGAAATTGGTCAGGGTGTAAAAACGTCTATGCCAATGATTATTGCAGAAGAGTTAGATGTGGAATGGGCAAAAGTAACCGTAGTACAAGGCGCATTAGATACCAAAAATTTTAAAAATCAAATTGCAGGCGGAAGTCAATCTATACGTTCTAGCTGGAACGCTTTAAGACAAACAGGTGCAACCTCAAAACAAATGTTAGTAAATGCAGCTGCTTTAAAATGGAATGTGGATGCAACAACTTGTAAAGCATCCAAAGGAATGATTACAAATGCAAATGGCGATACATTTGGCTATGGCGATGTTGTAAAAGAAGCAGCATTATTAGAAGTGCCAGAAAATGTAAAACTAAAAGAGATTAAAGATTTTACCATCATCGGTCAAGAAATTGTAAATGTTGATATTGATAAAATCATTACCGGGAAACCACTTTTTGGACTCGATTATAAAGCAACAGATATGTTGTATGCTGCTGTTTTAAGACCACCTGCTTTTGGTCAAATGTTAGAGAGTTTTAATGCAGAAGAAGCGAAGAAAGTAAACGGAGTAATTGATGTAATTACAATTGGTGAAAAAGCAAGAAAGTATGCAGCGTCTGGAAAGAAAAACTGGACATTTCCCAGTTCTGAAACGGATAAAGTAGTTGTAATTGCAGAAAATACTTGGGCTGCTATAAAAGGTAAAAAAGCACTTGCTGCAAAATGGAAAACGGATTCTAAACTAGAAAGTACAGACGATCATCATAAAGCATTAATAGCCATTTTAGACGGTAAAAAATTTAATACCAGAAGAGAAGATGGCAATATAGAAGAAGCCTTTGCAAATGCAGATAAAGTGATAGAAAAAACATATCATTCGCCTTTTTTGCCACATAATTGTTTAGAACCAATGAATTTTTATGCGGATGTAACATCAGAAAGAATACACTTAGCAGGACCTGTTCAAACTCCAGAATATGCGGCAAACGTAGTAGCAGATTTGTTAGATTTTGATGTAGATAAAATTACCTTAGAAATGACTAGAATGGGTGGTGGTTTTGGTAGAAGATTGTACGGCGATTTTGTATATGAAGCTGCAGAAATATCTAATGCTATTCAAAAACCGATTAAATTAATCTCTACAAGAGAAGATGATATGACCATGGGTGTCTATCGACCTTCTATAAAATATAGAATAAAAGCAGCCATCAAAGACGGAAAAGTTACAGGATATTATCTAAGAGAAGCGTCTATGAACGGAAGTATGTATGGATTAATTTCTAACTTTTTTCCTGCCGGATGCATTCCTAATTTTAAAGTTGATACTGCCAGTTACAATAGCAACATTACAACCGGAGCTTGGAGAGCGCCTTATACCAATTTTTTGGCATTTGCAGAACAAACTTTCTTTGATGAATTAGCATCAGAATTAAATGTTGATACCATTCAATTACGGTTAGATTTATTACAAAATGTAAAGAATACAACGGATAAAAAAATAGAATATTCTGGACAAAGAATGGAAGACACTATTAAGTTAGTGCGAGATAAAGCAAATTGGGGTAACACAGAAAAAGGAGTTTTTCAAGGTTTTTCTGCCTATTACAGTCATAATACGCATGTTGCAGAAATTGCAGATATTGTTATAGAAGATGGTTTTCCAATTATCAAAAAAGTTACAGTTGCGGTAGATTGCGGTGTTGTGGTAAACCCAACAGGAGCTAGAAACCAAGTAGAAGGCGGAGTTTTAGACGGAATTGGTCATGCCATGTTTGCTGATTTTTCTTTTGATGAAGGAATACCAGATTCTAAGAATTTTGATACGTATCGATTAATTAGAATGTTAGAAACACCAAAAGTTGAAGTTTATTTTATAGAAAACAATTTATCACCAACAGGTTTAGGCGAGCCAGGTTTACCGCCTGCAGGAGGCGCGGTTGCAAATGCAATTCATGCTGCGTTCGGCAAAAGGATGTACAGTCAGCCTTTTGTAAAAGAACTTGAAAAAGAGACTGAGTAGGTTTAGAATTGTTGGCATTTATGCCGACTGAAATCCTGAAAAATTAGAAACATTTCAGAATTTAAAACTAAAAACACAAACTGAATATTAAAAAATATAGAAAGAAAACTGAAAGAAATTAATTTGAATTAAAAGTGCTGATAAAACACTAACCTCCGGTTTTCGAGTTATGTTAAATTTATGAATAGATGACTATAGGATTAATAATTACAAGTATTACATTAGGAGTTGTAATATTTTTTATTATATATAAACGGACTAATATCAAGATAAAACTTCAATTTAATATTGATAAAAAGAATCAGGTGTCAAATACTGAACTTGAAGAAAATCATATTCAAAAATCATCTGAAAGACCACAAAAAGAATTAGGAAAGAATAAATGGTTATATACTACTGATAACTTCGGAAAAATGAAAAAAGGCAGAGTTCTATAAAAAAGGATTACAAATTTTTCCAATTATAAGTTGATTGAAAATTGAAACGTAATGATTTATAAAATTAGTTAAATAAAAAGATTGAAAAGCACAAAATGCCAACACCTCGTATAATTTATGCTTACATTCAAACTAACATAAACGACAAACATTCAACAAACTATTTGCTAAAGCCGTATTATTCCATTCTTCTATTTTAATGTAAATAAAAACTATTTTTAACTTGGAAAATTTGAATTATAACTCGTAGGAATTGACAAATAACTTTAAGGAATACAAAAATTACTATGAGGAACAAACAAATGCCTAAGAGGAACAGGTAAAGACCTCTAAGGAATACAATAATTACTTTAAGGAACTAACAAATGACCTTAAGGAATAGGAGAGTAGCCATAAGGAACTGATAAAAATATAGTTGACTAACAGTTTTTATAAATTTAAAGAAAACCGATGATTAAAAAATATGATTCTAAAGTTTCTTACGGATTATTAGTAGTTGTTTTCGGTGTATTTTTCGGTCCTTTACTATTTAATGTGATAAAAAACGGACTACGTCTTAATTTGATTTTAACCGGTTTGGTTTTGTTTATCATCTTTGGCTTTATAGCGCACATGTTTTTAAAAACAACCTATACAATTGAGAAAAATAAACTAAAAATTAAATGCGGATTCTTTATGTATAATCCCATTGAAATTAGTCAAATTAAAGAAATTTCAAAATCTAGTTCGATTATTTCATCACCTGCACCATCGTTTGACAGAATTGAAATTAAGTATGGAAAATTTGAAGAAATTATAATTTCACCTAAAAATAAAGTCGGATTTGCTACTTATTTAACAAGTCTAAATCCTAGCATAAAAAATAATATAACAGAAGAATGATATTTTAAGGTTGTATTAAAACAAAAAAATGCCGCAAAAAAGCGGCATTTTTAATATCTAATTGGTAAGTCTTATTTATTACCAGACTCTATTTGTGCATCATTTACCATTTTATCATTTGGTACAATGGCAACATTTACTCTTCTGTTTTTTGCTCTTCCTTCTGCTGTAGCATTGTCGTATTTAGGCTGAGTTTCTCCATACCATAAAGTTTTGAATCTATCTTTCAACAAACCTTTATTTACTAAATATTCGGTAACAGACAATGCTCTTTTTTCTGATAAAGTCATGTTATATTCATCTTTACCAGCACTATCAGTATGACCAACTACTAAAATATTTGTGTCAGGAAATTCTACAAATACTGCAGAAAGTTTGTTTAACGCTTCTTGAGATTTTGCGTTGATGTTAGATTTGTTGGTATCAAAATAAACACCACTATTTTCATCAAAAGTTACAACAATTCCGTTGTCTACTCTTTCAACTACTGCTCCAGGAATCTCAGTTTCAATTTTTTTAGCTTGTTTGTCCATTTTGTTACCAATAAGCACACCTGCGCCACCACCAACAACACCGCCAATTACGGCACCTAATTCACCGTTACCGCCTTTACCAATGTTATTACCTAAAATTGCTCCAAGAAGTGCGCCTCCTGCAGTTCCTATTGCAGCACCTTTTTGTGTGTTATTTGCGTTTTTTATTGCTTCACAACTAGAGAAACTAATTACCATAGTTACTGCTAAAGCTACTATTGCTATTTTGTTGATTAAATTTTTCATTATAATTATTGTTTTGTAAAGTTCATATTAATAATAAATTGAGTACCATCTACATTTAAGTACTGTTTCCATTGCATGGTCGTTTCAGATAATTCTGTTAATTGTAATCTATAACCAACTTTGTTTTCGTTGTTTTTTGGTTTTAATAAAAAGTCAAAATAACCAGAAACGGCATCAACTTCTTGAACCACAAAAATAAAATCTCTTTCTCCTGCTACACAATTGGTGTTGTTTAAATTATAAACGCCAGAATTATTATTTGGTACAAATTTCCATGTGCTACCTTCAAAACATTCTTTTGCAGCATCATTAAATAGGGTAACTTTATAATCACCAGTTTTACTGTACGTAATTTTATTTAAGGTCCAATTTCCTTTTATAACTTTTTCTTTATTTCTAACATTCTTTGTAGCACTGCACGAGAATAACATCAGTGAAAGTACTACCACTACTAAATTTTTCATTATTTATGTTTTAATTTTTTGCAAAGTAACGACGAAAAAAATGACAACTGAATCTTAAAAAGCAAAAAAAATGAACACATTTTATGAATTAACTAAATGTTAACTTAAATGCTGCTTTTTTTTATTTTTTGGTCTTACAATGACTTTAATTCTGACGTTTATTTATTGTTAAAGTATTAATATAGACTATTTAAAAAGAATTACCAAAATCAATTAAGGTTTTAGTAATTCTAGGGTAATAATCACTTTGGGGTATTACTATTTTTCATTTTAATCTGTTACTCTTTTACCCGTAACAGGTTACAAACATACAATCATACACAGTGTTGTTTGAAGTTTAATCGTTCATGTGGCTAGAAAACTCTTTAACATGAAAATATGAAGGGTTGAAGGAATTGTTTTTTGATACGTTTGTAGTGCAATTCAGTTTTTCTGATTCAAAGAAATTTTTTCAATGTAATTCCCACATAAACTTATATAGTAAAGTAAAAGGTTCAATTTTTCTAGTAGAAAAATTGAACCTTTGTGAATTCGTTCTTGTAAATAGGATGATTTGCTATTTCATCAAAAAGTATTTTTAATCTGTAAATTTTCTAAAAATAAAATCTTTCGAAAACGACATGTATTCTGTTTTTATGTAAAAGTCTTTATATTTAAAAACAGTACTTCCTTTATTGTTAGATTTAAAATCTTTCATTTTATCAAAAGCATTTTCTTTGATTTCTCCTTCAAGGTGATTAAAGTTTTCATCAAGTAAAGATTCTATTCGGGTTGTTTTATTATTAGAAAAAGAATTAAATGCAATTTGTGCAGGATTAAAAAACACAGTAGCAGAGCCAATTGAACCAATAGGAATTCCTCCAAAAGGCATCATCATTCCTGCATTTGATTTTTGAACAATATAACCGCCAATAATTACATGATATTGGTTGTTCACTTTTCTAGCCGAAATACCAGAATTTCCTTTAGATATTCTTCTTAAAAAGCGGTTTGTTTTACCTAATTCTCTGTAAGAATCATACATGCCACCTTCTTGTATAATCGCTGTATTTTTAAAAGTGATACTATCGTTCTTATTCGCCGAATATTCTTTAAGTAAGTCACCCGTTTCAAAATTTAAAATTTCAACAGAAAATTCATCTTTTGTAACCGCAATTGTAAAAATATTTTTACCATTTACATACGAATTTGTTCTTTTAGCTTTCTCTCCTAAAGAAGGTTTGTTAAATTGAAACGAATCTGCTTTAAAAGTGTTTAAATTGATTTCTAAAACCTGCGTAAACATTTTATGATGATCTAAGGTTATAAAGAAAGAATCTTCTCTAACAAACATTTTAGTTTCTTGGGAAGTTAATTCTATTGAATTTGGAGTGTTTTCTTCAAATTTTGTAAGATCATCTCCCGTAACTAACAGAGATAAAAGTTTTGCGTTTTTTCCTCTAGAACTAATAAATATTAAACTAGAAATATCAATATTATTTTTTAAAGGATTTCCGTCTTCATCAAAAGTATAGATATATAATTCGTTTTTTAATGTTGAGCCAGAAATTAAATAAAATTGATTTTTAGAATTTACTGTTTGTAAAAACGTTTCATTTTGGTCTATAGAAAACTCCTTAAATGAAGTTGAACCTTCTTTAAAAGAAAAGTTAACAAATGCAAAATCAGTTTGATTTTTATTGGTTAAAAACACGCGATAAGAATCATTTTTAGAAGCACTAGAGCCAATTAAAACTTTGTATTTTCTTCTTTTTTCTTCGGATGTTATTTTTTCTAAAACTTTAAAATTTGCATCAATTTTATACCCATAAACGTTTTTAGCATCTGCTACAAAAAAAGCAATTTCATCTGTTTCTGAATTTACAACCGGAATTACATCTTTAATATCAGAAGATGAAGTTTTTAAATCGTTTTTAAACGAAAGAACTGTTTCTTGTGAAAATGTGGTAATACTGATACATAGAATAATTACTTTTAAAAAATACTTCATTAATTTATTTTTAACTTATTTGTTGTCCGTTTTTAACTGCTTTTTCTGGTGAAACGAAAGCTAATTTTCCATCAGGAGTATCTGTCATTAAAATCATTCCTTGGCTTTCTACACCTTTAATTTTTCTTGGTGCCAAATTTACCAACACAGAAACTTGCTGACCAATAATTTCTTCTGGATTAAAGCTTTCTGCAATTCCGGATACAATGGTTCTAACATCAATACCAACATCAACTTTTAGTTTTAAAAGTTTTTTAGTTTTTGCAACTTTTTCTGCTTCTAAAATAGTTCCTATTCTGATGTCTAGTTTGGTGAAATCTTCAAAATCGATTGTTTCTTTTTGAGGTTCTACCACTCTTTTTTCATCTTCATTTGCTTTTTTAGTAGCAATTAATTTTTGTAGTTGCGCTTCAATGGTATCATCTTCAATTTTAGAAAATAATAACTCGGCAGCATTTATCTGATGATTTACGGGTAATAAAATGTCTTTTTCAGTTACGTTTTCCCAAGTTAAACGTTTATCAATATTTAAAATCGCTTTTAATTTATCCGAAGTAAAAGGTAAAAAAGGCTCAGAAACTACGGCCAATGCAGCAGAAATTTGCAACGCAACAAATAAAATTGTTTTTACACGTTCTTCATCAACTTTTATAACTTTCCAAGGTTCTTCATCGGCTAAATACTTGTTTCCAAGTCTTGCTAAATTCATTAATTCTTGGCTAGCTTCTCTAA
>JANQTQ010000262.1:0-1582 GCA_030731625.1 Polaribacter sp.
AAATTTTAACAAAAAAAAAAAAAAAAACCGCCTAAGTTTTGAGACGGCTTCTTTTTTGATTTAAAATATAATTTTCGCTTTTTAATATTTTAACTTTAAAAAACTAACTTCGCTACCTATTTTTAAAAAACAATAAAACGTTGCATACACCTATTGACTTTAAAAATAAACTAAAAACACATCAGAAAAGAAACGAATGATTAAATATGCTACCTTAGAAAACGAACAGATTAAAATTAAGACAGAAACAGATTCTTTTCCTCCTAACATTATTTGGATAGACCTTAAAAATCCTACTTTTAAAGAAAAGGCACTCGTAGAAAAGACTTTTAATGTTGAGCTATTTACAACACAAGAAAGAGAAGAAATTGAATCTAGTTCAAAATACGTAGAGATAGAAAATGAAGTGGGTATCAACTTAAATTTTCTTCATGCAGAAAATGGTAATTATATTAATGAACCTGTTTCATTTATCCTAAAAGATAATTTTCTGATTACACAAAGACAACAAGACTACAAAACCTTTACAGATGCTGTTCATAAAATTCAATCTGTAAAAGCAAAAAACGGAATTGATGTGTTTCTAAACATTCTTGAAATTCGTATTGATTTTGATGCCGATTTAATTGAGGACATTACCGAACAAATTACAAAAATTAGTAAAGGATTGGTAAAAGACAATAATTTAAAGAGAGATCTTTTGCTAAAAATTACAGCATTTCAAGAGTCAACAATCTCTATTCGTGAAAATATTGTAGAGAAACAACGAATTTTATCAGCTATTTTAAAAAGTAAATTTTTTCCAAAAGAAAATCATGAAATGATTTGGATCATGATTAAAGACATTACTTCTTTACTAGATCACACGAGTTTTAATTTTGAACGACTAGAATTTCTTCAAAATACTTTTTTAGGTTTGGTAGATATGGAGCAAAATAGAATCATAAAGATTTTTACAGTCGTCACTGTTATTTTTATGCCACCTACATTAATAGCCAGTATGTACGGAATGAACTTTAAATTTATGCCAGAATTACAAAATGTTTATGGTTATCCGTTAGCAATTGGGTTAATGATCATTTCTTCTATAGGAACGTTGCTGTTTTTCAGAAGTAAAAAATGGCTATAAAACATCAAATTCAATTACTAATATACACGAAGAACAGGAAATTTACCTTTATTGAAATCAACTTCTCAAAATATTCTGAACAATCATTTTTGCATGAATTCGAGAGTTTTCTATAAACCATTTGTGGGTTTCCATTCCGCCACAAATAACGCCAGCTAAATAAACACCTTTAATATTGGTTTCCATAGTTTCTTCATTATAAGATGGAATTTTCTTTTCATCCTTCGAAAATTCGACACCAATTTTCTCTAAAAAAGTAAAGTTTGGTTTGTACCCCGTTAATGCTAAAACGAAATCATTTTGTAATATTTCTACTCCGTTTTCTGTGTTTATGGTAATTGTCTCTTCGGATATTTCATTCACAGTAGCATTATAAAATACTTGAATACTTCCTTCTTCAATTCTGTTGATAATATCTGGTCTTACCCAATATTTTACACGTTGCCCAACTTC
>JANQTQ010000262.1:1682-9862 GCA_030731625.1 Polaribacter sp.
TAAACTCATTGGCTGTTTTAGAAACCGAAGTTACTTTTTCAAATAATTTGATATGTAGCTTATTAGAAGTTGCAATTCTTCTATAATATTCTAAAGCTTCACTTCTTCTTGGTTTTGCTTCTTTACTAATAAACGGAATTTCATCTATCTCCAACTTTTCTGAAGAAGAGAAAAACTGCATGTTTGCAGGATAATTATACAACGAATTTACAATGGGTCCTTTTTCAAGAATCACATAAGTCAGTCCGTTTTTTTTAGCTTCTAATCCGCAAGCAATACCAATGGGTCCTCCGCCAATAATAACAACATCAAAAAAAATCATATCCTTAAATTCTTGTTTTCTTTTTATAATAAATGGTTTCTAAACTCACAATTTCTTCCTCTTTTCTACGTCTAAAAACTTGGTTCGCTTTTAGATCTGCAATTGAATCAATTCCCATAGCAGCAACCACCTCTTTTACTGCTTTGATAGTTTCGTTATGATAATTTTTTACACGCTCATTTTTCTTTGCGACCACCAAAGCTTTTACTAAATCCTCATCTTGTGTAGCAACCCCAACCGGACAGGTATCTAAATTACATTCTCTAGCCTGAATGCATCCTAAACTTAGCATAAAACTTCTAGCCATTCCGATGGCATCTGCGCCTAAAGCTAAAATTTTAACAATATCAAAAGCATCGATTGCTTTACCACTTGCAATCATTTTAATCTGATTTTTTAAGTTGTATTTTATCAATAATTGGTTTACAAAAACCAAACCTTCAACTAAAGGCGTACCAATGTAGTTTGTAAATTCCATTGGCGCAGCACCCGTTCCGCCTTCTCCACCATCCACAGAAATAAAATCTGGATAATTATTTGCATCAGCAAAAGCCTTTATCATGGCTTCTATTTCTTCATTATTTCCTACACAAAATTTAATTCCCACTGGTTTTCCTTCGGATAAATCTCTTACTCTTTGAATGAAAGCAATCATTTCATCATAATTTGTAAAAGCGGTATGACTTGGCGGCGAATCTACTTGTGTACCTGGTTCTACGGCTCTAATTTTAGCAATTTCCGGTGTGTTTTTCTTGGCAGGAAGAATTCCACCATGACCAGGTTTAGCGCCTTGAGAAAATTTAATTTCTATCATTTTTACTTCTGGGCGAGTGGCATTTTCTTTAAAAACTTCGTTATCAAATACACGTTTACCGTTTACAGATTTTCCTGCGCCAAAATATCCTGTTCCTACTTGAAAAATAATATCTCCACCTTGTAAATGATAGGGAGAAATTCCGCCTTCGCCAGTATTATGCGCAAAATTCCCCATTTTAGCGCCTTGATTTAAAGCCATAATTGCATTACTACTTAATGAACCAAAAGACATTGCAGAAATATTTATGATAGACGCATTGTATTTTTGAGTACACTTATCAGAACCTATAAGAACTCTCTCTCCTGCAATATGATGATGATCTTTTGGAAACAACGAATGTTTTACAAACTCGTACCCTTTAGCATATACATTATGTTGAGTACCAAACGGAATGGTTTCTTTAGATAATTTAGAACGCTGATACACAATACTTCTTTTTTCTCTGTTGATTGGCGTTCCGTTTAAATTGTCTTCTATAAAATATTGTTGAATTTTACCTCTTTCGTCTTCAAAAAACCAACGCAAACGAGCAATTACAGGAAACGCTCTTAATAAAGAATGTTTGGTTTGTAGACTATCGTAAATAGCAACGATGGTTAAAAAACCCGAAATAGACAATAAAATAATGGTGCCAGTTTGCGGAATGAAGTACACTAAAACTCCGATTAGTACTGTAACTGTGATAAATATAACAAGAATTGTATTTCTCATGTAACGTTCTTTTTTAAAAATTAAAAGTAGTCTTTTCGTTTTAGACACAAAAATGAGTTGGCAAATAAGTTGCGTTAGAGATTGAAATGACATCCTTTTTTGAGACTGGGCTTCATAAAAGATATTTTATGAAGCGCATCTAGCGAAGCGTAAAAAAAAAGATATAATGGAAAGCCCGACCTGCAAGGGAACGCCCAAATAAGTACAATCTTGAAATAAACAATTTGATGAGATTCTGAAATAAATTCAGGATAAAAAAAAACTCCAACAAATACATGCTGGAGTTTTAAATATGATAAAATTTCTAAAAGAATTAGTCTTTTTTGAATTTTGCGTATTTGTTTTTAAATTTATCGATACGTCCTGCAGCATCAATAAGTTTAGATTTACCAGTGTAAAATGGGTGAGAAGTTCTAGAAATCTCTAATTTTACTAAAGGATACTCTACACCGTCAACATCTAAAGTTTCTTTAGTGTCTACAGTAGAACGTGTTAAAAAAACATCTTCGTTAGACATGTCTTTAAAAGCTACCATTCTATAATTATCTGGATGAATTCCTTTCTTCATTGTTTTATATTTTAATACTTTAATGTTATGTTTGTACGCGTAAAGTTGGTAAAGTTTTACACTAATCTCTAAATAGCTAATAATTAACCATTTTGAGGTTGCAAATTTAACCTTATTTTTTAATTTACAAATAAAAAAATGTTTTTATTTAAACTTTTAAATACTTTACGTAAAAAACCGTTTAACTTTGTACCTAAAAAAAGATAATACATCTGATTTTTAAATATTTAAAACCAAAATATAATTCTTACAAAATGAAAAAGCTTGCAGTACTTACTACTTTTTTAACCTTGTTATTACTTACTTCTTGTAACGATGGTTATAATTTTACATTAGATGTTGTTAAAAATACAACGCTTAACAGTTCTATAAAAATTACTTTAAAAGAAAAAAACAATAAACCAATAGATAAAGTTCAATTTTTTATTGACGGAGTAGAAATTATTGCTGATGGTAATTCTGCCTCTATTAATACTTCTCAGTTTGGTGTTGGTAAACATGCGGTTTCTGCATTGGCTTTTTTTCCTGGTAAAACTAAAAAGACAAACAATTCTTTTGAAGTTTTAGCAGATATAGCACCCGCAATTTATACGTTTAAAATTATAAATTCATATCCGCACGACACAAAAGCATACACACAAGGTTTAGAATACCACAATGGTTTTTTGTATGAAACTACGGGACAAAGAGGCGAATCTACTTTAAGAAAAGTAGAAATTACAACAGGTAAAGTTTTACAACAAGCAGAAATAGACAAACAGTATTTTGGAGAAGGAATGACCATTTTAAATAACAAAATTTATTGGTTGACCTGGCAAGCTAAAAAAGGATTTGTGTTTGATTTAGAGACGTTTACACAAGAAAAAGAATTTGCTTTTAATAAAAGTGAAGAAGGTTGGGGTTTAACCAATAATGGAACTGAGTTGATAAAATCTGACGGGACGAACAAAATTTGGTTTTTAGATCCTGTAACTTTTAAAGAAAAACGAGCTATTCAGGTGTACACCAACAAATATGCGCTTGATAATATCAATGAGCTAGAATTAATTGGCGATAAAATTTACGCAAATAAATACCAGCAAAACGTAATTGTTATTATTGATGTAAAAACTGGAGCGGTTTTAGGTGTTGCAAACTTATCTGATTTGAAAAAAGAAATGGAAAAAACACAAAAGTTAGTGCCTGAAGATGAAGTTTTAAACGGAATTGCTTTTGACGCTGAAAACAACAGATTATTTGTTACAGGAAAACATTGGGGGAAACTTTTTGAAATTGAATTGATTAAAAAATAATAAACCAATCATTTTTAAGTTCTATTTTTATACAAAATTGATTTATGCGCTATTTTATTACATTTATTATTTGTGTTGCTTTAATTACCATGAGTTCTTGTAGAAAAGATTTTTCTACCATTCCTAGTTTTGGAAGTTTAGAATTTTCTAAAGACACTGTTTTTTTAGATACTGTTTTTACCAATATTGGTTCTGCAAGTTATAATTTAAAAGTGTATAATAGAAGCAATAAGTCAATTACAATTCCTAAAATTGCTTTAGAAAACGGGACTTCATCAAACTATAGATTAAATGTTGACGGCATTCCTGGTAAAGAATTTAATGACATCGATATTTTAGCCAAAGACAGCATTTTTGTTTTTATAGAAACCACCATTAATGCAGGTAATATTGTGGATCCTTTATATACAGATAGAATTTTATTTGATAACGGCAGCAATCAACAACATGTAGATTTGATAACTTTGGTGCAAGATGCCAATTTTATTTATCCAGGTAAAGATCCGTTAACCATGAAAATTGATAGCTTAACCATAGATGGAGAACCAACTTCTATTAAAGGACGTTTTTTAACAGATACCGAACTTACCTTTACCAAGCTAAAACCAACAGTAATTTATGGTTATGCGGCTGTACCAGCCAATAAAACATTAACCATTGATGCCGGAGCCAGAATCCATTTTCATAACAATTCTGGTTTAATTATAGACAATAAAGCCACCTTAAAAGTAAACGGAACATTAGCCGAAAAAGTAATTTTTGAAGGAGATAGATTAGAGCATAGTTTTAGTCAAATACCGGGACAATGGGGTACTATTTGGATGCGTGCAGGAAGCAAAGACAATGAAATACATCACACAAAAATTAAAAACGGAATTATTGGTATTTTAATAGATAGTATTGGGTCTGCTTCTACTCCAACTTTAAAGTTACAAAACACTGAAATATACAATCATTCAAACTACGGTATTCTTGCCAGAGAAACCAATATTGAGGCACATAATGTGGTTGTTGGTTCTGCAGGAGAAGCTTCTTTTGCAGCGACTATTGGCGGAACGTACAATTTTACGCATAGTACTTTTGCTAACTTTTGGAACAACGGCATTCGTCAATTACCAGCAGTTTTAGTCAATAACTTTTTTACCTATCAAGATGAAACGGGGCAAAACATCATAGAAACAAGAGATTTATATGCCGCTAATTTTACCAACTGTATTTTTGATGGAAATAATAATATTGAATTTGTTCTTGATAAAGTAGATGGCGGAGGCATTTTTAATTACAATATTAGCAATTGTATGATTCAATTTAATGACACTGGTAATTCTTTTACTGAAAATACCGAGTTAGATTTTACAAACTCATTTTATCAGAATATCATTTTAAATGGAAACAGTAATTTCAGAAATTCTCAAAATGAAGATTTTATAATTGGCCAAGATTCTGATGCTATAAACAAAGCAAAAACCTCTTCTTTTCCTTTAGATATTTTAGGAGTTGATAGAACTACAAATCCTGATATTGGTGCCTATCAGCATATAACTTTTGAAGAGTAACCTAAAGCCCTCACGGATTTAAAAAATCGTAAGGTCTTCTTAATTTCTCAAAAATTTAATTATTCTCAAAAATGAAAAAATTTCGTTTACCAAGAAAGATAAAAAAGAAATTAAATGGACTTTGGCTATATCCAAAAGATGAAAAAGGAAATTCTTTAATGGCACATCCTAAAACATCTCAAGAAGATTATACTGCTGTAAAACAAGGTCTCGTTCATAATATTTTTGATAGAAAAAATTCAAGAAAAAGAAGCATTGAATTTCATCAAAAGATTGATTTAGAAAATTTTATTTCTGACGAATTGCTAAAAACTTATGTTGATAATTATTTTAGAGAAGATTTAAGAGTAGCATCTTATCAAATATTGATAAACGCTAAAAATAATAAGCATGCATTAAAATTTTATTTCAACTTTGTAAATGCATATCAACTAAATGAAAAAGATGAAAGTTATAGTAATATTCCTGCTTTAGCAGTGGAACAAGCGCAAAAATTATTAAAGAAAACAAAAACACCAAAAAAATAAAACATTGAACTTCTATTTCTAAACAATGATAAAAAGACTTCACATGTTTTTAAAATCTTGTGATATTTTATTTTTATTTATCTTTTGCTTCTGATTCAAAGTCTTTTTTCTTGCTATAACTAAGATAACATCCAATTGTAATAAAAGCCCAAATTGCTCTATAAATCCATATATTTAATTCATACCCAAAAACCACTTCAAAATCTTCATTTCCTCTGAAGGAAAGGGCTATATTTATCACTCCTATAAACACAAAGAGTAAATCCCAATATTTATTTTTCATTTTCTACTAATTTTGGATAAAATAAGTACCCTACTTTTTGTAAACAACTCCGTTTTTCATTACAAAAATCACATTCTCCATAGTAGCAATATTTTTAGTTGGGTCTTCATCAACAGCTATAATATCAGCATAAAACCCCTTATCTATTTGTCCGATTTCGTTTTCCATTTGTAATAACATTGCATTTGTGATCGTTGCAGACTGTAACGCTTCCATTGCTGGCATACCTGCCTCTACCATAAAACCAAATTCTTTACCGTTATTACCGTGTTTAAACACACCCGCATCTGTTCCGAATGCAATACCTACTCCTTTTTTATACGCTCTAGCAAAAGTCCCTTGAATTTGCGGACCAACCGCCAACGCTTTAGGCACAACGATATCAGGATAAAATCCTTTTATTTTTGCTTTTTCTTCTACTTCTTTACCCGCGGTAATTGTTGGCACTAAATATGCATCGTGTTTTTTCATGAGTTCCATGGTTTCATCACTCATATACGTACCGTGTTCTATGGTTTTTACTCCACCTATAATTGCTCTTTGCATTCCTTCATCTCCATGTGCATGCGCTGCCACATGCATTCCGTAATCTTTAGCCGTTTCGCAAATTGCCTTAATTTCTTCGATTGTAAATTGCGGATTATCCCCAGATTTAGCAACACTTAAAACACCACCTGTTGCAGTAATTTTTATACAATCTGCACCGTTTTTATATTGCTGTCTTACTGCTTTTCTACCATCTTCAACAGAATTTACAACGCCATCTTCTGGCCCAGGATTTCCCATTAACTCTCTACTACTTCCGTTTGTTGGATCTGCGTGACCGCCAGTTGTTGCCAATGATTTACCTGCCGTAAAAACTCTTGGACCAATAATTTTACCTGAATTTATGGCATTTCTTAAAGAAATATTTACGCCAGAACCCCCTAAATCTCTTACCGTTGTAAATCCGTTTTTTAAGGTTATTTCTGCAAAATTAACAGAATTATAAGCAACATCTGCTTCATTTAAAATATAGCCATCCAACCTTGTATTTGCTGTAAATTCTTGCTCTATATGCACATGAAAATCAATTAAGCCAGGCATAACAACTTTGTCTTTCAAGTCAATAATACTAGCAGATTTTGGTTGTATGTAGCCATCAAGTACCTCAACAATTTTAGTGTTTTCGACAACAATTGTTTTCTGATATTTTATTTTTCCTGACTTTGTATCAATCAATTTTCCACACAAAATATAAGTAGTTTGTGCTGATATATTTTGAATAAAAATAAATGCTATAAAAAGTAGAATGGTTTTTTTCATTTGTTTGATTTTATTCCTTAAATGTATGAAATTTTGAGTAGATTGCCTCTTTAAAATTTTAATATTACATGAAAAACGTTGTTATTACAGGAACAAGTAGAGGGATTGGATTTGAACTAGCGAAGTTGTTTGCCAAAAATGGTCATCAAGTTTTAGCAATCTCTAGAAACACAGCACCTTTAGAAGCTGTAAATCATAAAAATATCTCTGTGCTTTCTGTGGATATTGCGAATGCTACTGACATCCATAAAGTAACCAATTTTATCAAAAATAACTGGAAACAAGTAGATATTTTAATCAACAATGCTGGCAAACTCATCAACAAACCTTTTACAGATTTAACGTCTGATGATTTTTTAGAAGTCTATAAAGTAAATGTTTTCGGAGTTGCAGAAATTACTAAAAATTTAATTCCCTTTTTACAAAAAGGAAGTCATGTTGTTACCATCAGTTCGATGGGCGGAATTCAAGGAAGCATGAAATTTCCTGGATTAGCGGCATATTCATCAGCAAAGGGCGCTGTAATAACCTTATCTGAATTATTGGCCGAAGAATATAAAGAGCAACAAATTGCGTTTAATGTTTTAGCTTTAGGAGCCGTACAAACAGAAATGTTAGAAGAGGCTTTTCCTGATTATAAAGCACCACTTTCTGCCGAAGAAATGGCAAGTTATATTTTTGATTTTTCTTTAACTGGAAATAAATTTTATAATGGCAGGGTTTTACAAGTTTCAACTACAACACCGTAAGCAGTAAGCAGTAAGCAGTAAGCAGTAAGCAGTAAGCAGTAAGCAGTAAG
>JANQTQ010000263.1 GCA_030731625.1 Polaribacter sp.
GTGCAGTAGGAGCATTAGTCGCCAGTAAAAGCGGGGCAAATCCTATTATTTCCAATGAAGAAATTCAGCGTTTTATCAATCCGTAAGAAGCGTATCGGATTATTTATAATAATCAAATTTTCCTTTCCTATATTTTTTACCAGGAATTGAGTCTAAGAGTATAGGAATAGATTCCAAACCATTTTTTGTAGGTTTGTAAACTGCAAAATGTAAATGTGGTTGTGTGCTCATTCCCGTATTTCCAGATTTCCCAATTGCTTGCCCTTTTTGGACAGAATCCCCTTTTTTTACAATGGCTCCATTCTTTTTTAAATGTACATATTGTGAAAATGTATCATCTTTATGAGCAATTATAATATAATTGGCATCCTCAAAGTATTTTTCATTTTTCCCTCCAGTATCAGAATCTTCTTTAATATTTACAACTATACCATCTCTTATAGCACAAACTGTTTGCCCTATATTCATTTTGAAATCAATTGCATATTTAGAAAAACTACCTTTGTGTGTAAAATTGGTGTTTTGTCCTTGTAAAATTTTGTAATGTTTTCCCTTTAAAAAAGGTAAATTATAGTTGTATAAAGTATCGTATTTTTTGATGGAGGAAACTCCGTAAAACAATTTAAAGTCATAGTTATTTATAATAGAAATAGTGTCAATTTTTGACGAGTGAAATTGTAAAACTCTTACTGTGTCTGGTTTTTGAAAGTCTAAAAAATGTACTGTTTTTAATTTTTTATCTGTAATTTTTAAAAAGGTTTTTCCTAAAACTGGGTTTTTACAAACAACATTTATGGAATCATTTTTAGTTTCAAAAGAAATGAAGCTCGGTTTTTTTGGTTTTTCTTGACAAGAAAAGAACATCATAAAAAGAATAAAAAACCTAAGAAACATTTACCTCATAATTTTATTGGGAAAAACAACCGCGCTTTCGTGTCCATTTTCTCCAATAGCAGCAACTCCAAAAAAGAAATTATCAATTACAATTCCTTCTAATGTAAATTCTGTAGTTTCTATATATCTAGAGTTGTCCCAAGTTGGTGAAGTAGTATCTCTCCAGTAAATCTTATATCCTTTTGCGCCTTCAACTTTTGTCCATTTTAGTTTTACTGATGCTTCAACAATTCCGCCAATTGCAACTTCTTTTGGTGCTTCTGGAGCCCAAGCTAAACTTGCCAAGTTGATAGCATTTACGGTTGTTAATTTTTTAGCATATTCAAAATTAACATGCTCAAAAGTATCTCCATAATCTATACCATTTTCGGTTCTAATATCTTGATGTTGTTGTGTGTAGTTTTCATGCGCTTCCATAATTCTAATTCCGGCAAAGCCTAAATCATTAAAAGGTCTGTGATGTCCACCACGTCCAAAACGATCTAATCTATAAATCATCATCGGGTTCATTTCTGGCATGTATGTTTTAGTTGTTTTATGAATATATCTAGCTAATTGTCTAGAAATTCCGTCTACTTCACCACCATAAAAACGACGCATTTTTCTTTCGTTATCAGTTTCATTTGCAGGCACAGGTTCAGAGAAAATTCTAAAAGAACGATTGTCAATAACACCATCAACGCCCGTAATATTACCAATCATGTCATTATTTAAAATACCAATGATATCCCAACCTTTTTCTTTGGCATATTTTGCAAAACCAGCTCCACCAAACAAACCTTGTTCCTCGCCCGATAAACCTATATAAATAATGCTGCTTTCAAATTTGTATTTAGATAAAACTCTTGCGGCTTCAATGGTTCCGGCCATTCCAGATGCGTTGTCATTTGCGCCAGGAGCATCCGTAGTAAAATCCATGGTATCACTTGCTCTAGAGTCGATATCTCCACTCATAATTATAAATCTGTTCGGATATTTTGTTCCTTTTTGTATGGCAACAACGTTT
Organism: Polaribacter sp.; assembly: GCA_030731625.1. Lineage (GTDB taxonomy): Bacteria > Bacteroidota > Bacteroidia > Flavobacteriales > Flavobacteriaceae > Polaribacter. The sequence continues at coordinate 1,901 of JANQTQ010000263.1, forward strand.
ACAACCCAAGCATCATGAGGCACTCTTTTATTGTCTTTTTTTGATACAAAATCCTTCTGATAAAAAACATCAAAACAGGTATTACAAGCATTAGAAATTGTGGTGAATTCATTTTTTATCCATCTTCTTGCAGCTCCAATTCCTCGTGTATCAGAAATGGTATCAGAAAAGGTGTTTCTTGTGCCAAATTCTGTCAATGTTTTTACATCTGCTTTAATTCTATCGGCAGAAACAGCATTTATAATATCATAAATTTTTGCATCAGTTTGAGCCGAAATTGTTACCGAAACTAAAAGTAGAAAAAGAGTTATTTTATGCATTTTAAAATGTTTTTTTAAAGATACATACTTTTTAAAAAATAAAAAACCACTTCGTTAAAAATGAAGTGGGTGTGAAAAATAAATTATGCTTTTTTGTTTTAAAGCTATTTGAATTAAAATGATGTTTTAAAACTCTAAATACATCACATGATTAGGATTGTAATGCGTTTCAGAAATTTTGAAATCAAATTTACCTACTTTTACAAAACCCATTTTTTCGTAAAAGCGAATAGCTCTAAAATTTTCTACCCAAACGAATAACCACATTCCTTTTTGATTGTTTTCTTTGGATATATCAATATTAAAATCGAACAATTCTTTGCCTAAATTGAATCCATAGAACTCTTTTAATAAATACAATCTACTTAAGTTGGTGCTATTTTTTGAAGAGATATTGTCGTTTGTAGCATTCAAGACAATTTTAGAATATCCTGCAATTGTATCATTAAAATAAATGGTATGATACAAATTAGTTGCATTTTCTAATTCTTTTTTAAAGTTTTCTTCATTAAAATTATTGATCACATAATTATCAATATCATTTTTAGGAGCAGAGTGACCATGCGCTTCTAAAAAAGCAGTTTTGCCAATTATTGATAAAATAAGAGCATCCTTAATCGTTGCTTTTTCTATTTTGAACATACTAAAAATTATAAAGAATTGGTGTTAAATGTATCACCTTGATTGATATCGCCAGTATCAAAACCTTTTTTAAACCAACGCATTCTTTGTGCAGAGGTTCCGTGTGTAAAAGAATCAGGCACAACGCTACCAGAAGATTTTTTTTGCAAACGATCATCTCCAATTTCAAAAGCAGCTTTTAAAGCTTCCTCTAAATCGCCTTCCTCTAAAATAAGGTCTTTCTTTTTAGCATGATATGCCCAAACACCCGCTAAGAAATCAGCTTGCAATTCTAATTTTACAGAAAATTGATTGTATTCTTTTTGACTAACTTTACCACGAAGTTGTTGCATTTTATCTGTAGTTCCCATTAAATTCTGAATGTGATGGCCAACTTCATGCGCAATTACATACGCTTGTGCAAAATCTCCAGGCGCATTTAATTTGGTTGCCATTTCTTCAAAAAAACTTAAATCGATATACAGCTTTTGATCTCCAGGACAATAAAAAGGACCCGTTGCACTAGATGCAGAACCACAAGCAGAAGAAACAGAATTTGTAAACAGCACTAAAGTTGGTTCTTTATAATTTGGTAAAATTTGATTCCAAATATCTTCTGTACTTGTTAAAACTCTATTACTAAATGCTGCCAATTCATTTTCTTTTGCAGAACCTTTATAGTTTGTGTTTTGTATTTGATTGCTAGAACTACGGGTTAAAAATTGCAACGGATTTGTGCCCGTAAAGTACATCACTCCTAAAACAATTGCAATGATCATTAGCCCTTTTTTAGAAGTAACTAATTTTAATAAGAGACTAATTAACATTGGATTTAAGCCTCCTCCAGAAGAACCTCCAGAAGACATTCCTCTTCGATCATCAACATTTTTACTAGTGCGATTACTTTTCCATTTCATGAATATAATTTTTAAAAGATGGTGCTAAATTTAATGTTTATTTTTGGGTATTAAAAATGACGAATTAGAACAAGTTTGTTTACTCTTTTAATTGTAGCTCTTTCAACGGAAAAGAATATTCAATTCTTTGATTGTCTTTTATATCCCACGTTTCCATTTTAACGGTTGTTCCTTTGGTTTTCCAATCAATCGTTATCAATCCAAAATGATTATCCATCACAGGGCCTTCTATTCTGTTTTTGTTTGGCGTTGCAAATTCCCACGTAGAAGAAAGTCCGCTTGATGTGAAATCATAAATAGGATAGGTGTTTTTAGTTTTTAGTTTAGAGATTTCAGAATAATGAACATCGCCAGAAATAAAGAAAACACCATTTGCTCTTGTTTTTTGAATGATTTGCAGCATTTTTTGCTGTTCATGCGGAAAATTCGCCCAGCTTTCATAGCCATTCCATTCGATTCCGAATTGAGTTCCGGTACCAATTATTCTAAGATCTGCCGGTTTTTTAAGTTGCTGTTCTAACCAATTCCATTGTTCTTTTCCTAAAATAGTTGTTGTAGTATCTGTATGTGCTGAATAGCTTTTGTAGTAAAAAGTATATCGTTCGTCTTTATCAAATTCGCCTTTGTAAGGCGCCAAATCATCTCTAAAAGTTCTTGTGTCTAATAATATGATTTGTAATGTATGACCCGCATACTCATATTCATAAGAATGATAAATACCTGAATGATTTCTTCTTTCAGAATGGATAGGTTCCTCAAAAAAATCTAAAAAAATTTCTTTAGATTGCTCTTTGAATTTATAATTTTTACCAGCATCATTTTTACCATAATCATGATCATCCCAAGTAGCTATTATAGGCACATTTTTTTTTAAATTGATATAGGATTCTTTAGATGCTAATTGTTTGTATTTTGATTCTAGCATTGTCATATCATCTGTATCACCATAAATATTATCGCCTAAAAAAATAAATAAATCTGGATGATGATGTAGGATGTTATTAAAAATAGGAAGCGAATAACTTTGATTACTACAAGAACCAAAAGCAATTTTTGTAATGTTAGATTTCTTATTTTGCGATTGACTATCTAATTGATTGCTAACTAAACATAAAAATAATAAGATTTTTATTGCTGATATTTTTTGCATGTTAGGTTGTTTTTAAATCAAAAAAAAGATAAGAAAAAAGTATGATTAATTAATACCAGCGCTTTTTATTCTTTTTAGAAGCATCAGATTTTCTACCTTTTTTGTTTTTACTGATGGTATTGGGTTGTAATTTTTTATGTTTTGGCTTATTGATAATATAAGGATGATCGGTAATCACTTTTATTGGTTTTTCAATTAAAGCTTCAATCGTTTTTATGTAGCTATTTTCATCCTGAGAACAAAAAGAAAATGCAATTCCAGATTTACCAGCTCTACCCGTTCTACCAATTCTGTGCACATAGGTTTCGGGTACATTTGGGATGTCGAAATTTATAATAGCATCTACATTGCTAATGTCAATTCCTCTTGCAGCAACATCCGTAGCAATTAAAATATTCGATTTTTTAGTTTTAAAATCTTCAATAGCTTGGTTTCTAATTGCTTGAGATTTATCACCATGAATACTTGTTACTTTGTATTCGTTTTTTAATAAAGATTGTTCTAGTTTGTCAACGCCCAATTTTGTGCGTCTAAAAATTAAAATTCGTCCGTTAATGGTGGTTCTTAATAAGAGTAAACATAAATCTGTTTTGTTCTTTTTAGGAAGATAATATAATAACTGACCAATGTTTTTTGCCGTAGTTTCCTCCGGATTTATCTCAACCTTTACAGCATTTTTTACGATGGATTTTGCTAATTCATCTATTTTTTCTGGAATTGTAGCTGAAAAAAGTAAGGTTTGTTTTTTCTTCGGACAAAGTTTTTCAATCTTAGTAATATCAGCAATAAAACCCATGTCTAACATTAAATCGGCTTCGTCTAAAACAAAGATTTCAATAGCGCCTAAATCGATATTTCCTTGCATTTGCAAGTCAATTAATCTTCCGGGTGTTGCAACTAAAATATCCACTCCGTTTGCCAATTCTTCTTTTTGAGGTTCTAAAGAAACACCTCCAAAAACTGCAGAAATTGTTAAATTAGTGTATTTACTATAACTTTTAAAGTTTTCTAAAATTTGAATTGCCAATTCACGAGTTGGCGTTACAATTAAAGATTTTATTTTTTTTAGTTCGTTTTCTACAACGGGTTTATCAGATAAAAGCTGAATAATAGGCAACGCAAAAGCAGCCGTTTTTCCGGTTCCTGTTTGTGCAGAAACAATTACATTTTTTTTATCTAAAACTAACGGAATTGCTTTTTGTTGAACTAAAGTTGGTATATGATATCTTTCTTCGGCAACTGCTTTTAAGATAGATTTTTGGAAAGGAAAATCAGAAAACTGCATTGTTTATTTTTAATGCAAAGGTAGTTTAAATAAGAGAATTGTTTTTTAAACTTTTCATCAATTATTTTTGAAGCTTAGGTAGCTTCTACATACTTTTTAAAGTTATCTAAAATAGCCTGCCAACCTCCTTTTTGTACTTCAATAGGGTTTTCGTTTTCTGGGGCAAATACTATATTTATTTCTGTGTTATTAGCATTTGAAATAAATTTAACAGTGGCAAATCTGTCTTCAAATTGATATGTAAATTGTTCTTGGTCTCTTATTTCTGTATACATAGCTTCAAAATTAAAACCAAAGCTACCATCTTTTGCTTCCATTCTAGCGCAATATTTTCCACCAATTTTTAGGTTGTTTTCTGCGCTAGGACAATGCCAACTTGGGTGTGCAAAGTTCCAATGAATGATATGTTTTGGATTCGTGTAAAAATCCCAAACTTTTGTTTTATCAGCATTTATAGATGTTTTAACCTCTATTCTTTTAGCTTTCATATTCTAAGACTATCCTCCAGAAAAATACTCAGAGATTTTCCACTTATCGTCTATTTTTACAATTTCTATATTGTAATCCCAAGCACAACCGTCTCCACAAATAAAATCATAATGCAAATAACCTTTTGTATAATCTTCATTAAAAATTATTCTAGAAATAAATAAATATCCAAATTCATTTTCATTGGTGTCAAAATCTTCAATTTCTTCAGCATCAAAATATTTAATATTTAATTTAGTACTTTTAAAAGGATAGTTAAGAGGTCGCTTCTTTATTTTATCATTTTTAAGGTCTAAGAATAATTTTTTTTCGCGTTCATATTTTATTGAATCTTGAATAAAATTTAATTTGATTTGTTCAATTTCTTCTTTTGATAATTCATCAGCTTCAATTTCTGTAAAATTTTCTTCTGGTTTAAATGTATATGCTGTTGTGGTGTCTAAAACAGATTCTACATATAAAATATGTTTTTTATCATTAGGGTTAAATTTGTCTTTCATTTCATCAAACTTGGTCATTTCAAGAATGATGTCATTAATGGCTTCGTTTTCTATTTTAATATACTTAGTGCTGTTATTTTTTTGACAGCTTAAAAAAGAAATTACTATTAACGATACTATGGTAATTTTGTTCACTTTCAGTGTTTTATGTTATTTTTTGATATCTCTTTTACAACGTTTAATAGCTCTCTTTTACGTCTTAAAAGTTACACAAAATTAGCTAATTATTTGATATCGCCAAATAAAAAACCTCTCTGTTTTTACAAAGAGGTTTAGTTATTTTTTTGTTGCTTTCTTAGTATATAAAGAAGGTAATTTTGTTGTGTTATTTTAAATCTGTTACATCAATTTTAAATAATTTTGCAGCGTTTTCCCAAAGTATTAATTCTTTTTTATCTTCTGCTAAATCTAATTGATTCATAAATTTTAAATACGATTTCATATTCGATATTGGCCAATCTGTACCGTACAATAAATATTTAGGATCACCAGCATACGTAATCATCTCTTCGATTTCCTTTTTCATGTAGCGCTCAAATTTTTCATTAAAATCGCCTAAAACCAAACCAGAAATATCTGCAAAAACGTTTTCGTTTTTATACACCACTTCCATACAATCTTTTATCCAAGGATTACCTACATGACAAATTACAATCTTTAAATCTGGATAATCAACAGCTAAATCATCAATATGTAAAGGATGAGAATATTTTACTTTTCCTGTTGGTGCATACGTATCTCCCGAATGAAACATTACAGGAACATCGTATTCTATTGCCATTTCATACATCAACTTAAAACGAATATCATTAGGATAAAAAGGTTCATAACCAGGGTAAAATTTTAATCCTTTTATATGGCCTTCTTGTAAATATTTACTAATTTCTATAACGTCTTTATAATTATAATGTAAGTAACTTATACCCGCAACAACACCTATGTTTTTATACCCTTTTACAGCCTCTACAACTTGTTTTGTGCTTGGTCTATGTTCGTTTACTTTGTAAGAAGATAACACTAAAGAATAATCTACAATGTTTTCTTTCATTGTTTTAGAAAGTAAATCTAAACTGTCTGTAATCGAAGTTACTCTGTCTTCGTGGTAATTGTTAAGGTGTGTGTACGTCTATAATCATTTTATGAAGTATGTTTTTTATTTAATGAAACAAAGTTACAAAATTAAAATAAAAAACCTCTTTGTGAGATCAAAGAGGTTTGTAATTGTGATTGCGAAAGTAATGAAGAAATCTTTTAAGTACTAACAGATTGCTTCGAACATACGTAATGACGTTTTTATTTATTTAATCAACTCGTAACTTCTTTTAATAAAGCTGGTTAACTCTTTACCATGTAAAAGGTTTTGAGATAATTTAGCTAAATCGAAAGCCTGAGAAATTAAGTGTTTTTGAGCATCTGCATCTTTACTGTTTAAGATGTTAGAAATTAACGGACTATTTGTATTTACCACTAAATTGTACATGTCAGGGAAATTGCCCATTCCCATCATTCCTCCACCACCAGAAGCTTGCATTTCTTTCATTCTTCGCATAAATTCTGGCACAGTAATTATAAACGGAGAAGCATCAGAATCCATCGCTTCTAACTGAACTGTATAAGCTTCAGAAGCAATTGCAGTTTCTATAATTGGCTTTAACGTTGTTTTTTCTTCTTCGGATAATTTAGAAATTGCAGCATCGTCTTTTTTGATTAAATTATCAATAAAATCAGCATCCACTCTTGTAAACTTCACTTTAGCATCGCCTCCTTCTAATTTTTGCATTAAATGCGAAATAATAGGAGAATCTAAAACTAAAACTTCGTAGCCTTTTGCCGTTGCAGATTCAATATAACTGTGCTGAGCATCTTTGTTTGATGCATATAAAATTACATGATTACCGTCTTTATCTGTTTGATTGTCTTTTGTTTTTTCAATCAACTCATCAAACGTAAAATACGTATCTGCTACTGTTGGATACAACGCAAACTTTTTAGCTTTGTCAAAGAATTTATCTTCAGACAACATTCCGTATTCAATAATTACTTTAATATCGTTCCATTTTTTCTCAAAATCTTCACGATTATTTTTGAATAAAGAAGTTAATTTATCTGCTACTTTTTTAGTGATGTACCCAGATATTTTTTTAACTGCTCCGTCTGCTTGTAAATAAGAACGAGAAACGTTTAAAGGAATGTCTGGAGAATCGATAACACCTTTTAACATTTGTAAAAAGTCTGGTACAATTCCCTCTACATTATCAGTTACATACACTTGATTTTGATACAACTGGATTTTATCCTTTTGCATATCCATAGAAGAACTTAACTTCGGAAAGAATAAAATTCCGGTTAAATTAAAAGGATAATCAACATTTAAATGGATGTGAAATAAAGATTCTTCGAACTGCATTGGATACAATTCTCTGTAGAAATTCTCATAATCTTCATCACTTAAATCAGCCGGCGCTTTTGTCCAAGCAGGATTTGTGTTGTTGATAATATTATCTACATCAATCTTTTTATGAGGTTCTGTAGTTTCTTTTCCGTCTTTATCAGTAGTAGTTTGAGGCGTAAAATCTGGATCGTTTACTTTTTTAGTTCCAAATTTAATTGGCACTTGGTTAAAACGATTGTATTTATTTAATAAACCTTTAATTTTATCCTCTTTTAAAAA
>JANQTQ010000264.1 GCA_030731625.1 Polaribacter sp.
TGAATTACAGGGATATAAGCGTTTAAGTTCGCTAAAATATCGGTTACTAATTTTTGAGTATCCGTTGGGTTTGTAGACCAAACTTGAAAGTTATATACATCATTAAATTTAGTATAATTATTTACATACCAGTTTGTTTGGATGCTGTAATTAGTATCGTTATTGTTTTTTGCAGTAGCAAATGAAATGGCATATTCAATAACTCCATTTCTTTGTTTGATGCCTTGCATTAAGAAGTTATAACCAGCTAATTTTACAGCCTGAACACTTAAAATTTCTGCACCTTTTAAACGGTCGCAAGATGCTTTTGTGTGATTGTACACTTTATCAGAAGTTTTAACACCTAAAACAACACCTTTAGTTTTACCATCAACAGAGAAATCAACAGATAAAACTTCATCAGCAATTGTATAATTTAAAATATCAGTAGGCGAAGTAACGTGTGCAACATTTCCTACAATTAAATCCGTAGGAAACATGTCTAACATGGTTTGCCCTTTACCTTGATAAGGTTGTACGCTTTTTAATTTTGCTTTGTTATAAATAATTTCATCAGATTTTACAAAAATTGTAGGCTCGCTTTTCTTTTTACGATTTACATACGTTTTAGTTACAGCATCGCCTAAACTTTCGCTTTCTAATCCGCCGCTATTTCCTGTAGTAACTTCGTTTGAAGAAATTGTAAATACAATTGTACCAAAACTTGAACATCCGTTTTTAACAGCGTCAACAATTACTTCATAAGTTCCTGCTTGTGTAAAAGTGAAATTTACGGTGTTTTGGTTTTGAAATAAATTTGAACCTTCGCCAGCTAAAGACCAAGAGAATTCAGAAAATTCTGCGCTATTTGTTACTGTAAATTCTTTGGTAATAGCACCGTTTGATATGTTTGTGGTAATTTCTGTAATTATAGGATCTGTGTTCGCTAAAACAACCACTTGTTTTGTAATTGTGTTAGAACCAGAAGCATTTGTAGCCGTTAATGTTACTGTAAAAGTACCAGAATTTGCATAGGTTTTTGTTGGATTCATTTCTGTTGATGTTGATCCGTCGCCAAAATTCCAAGAATAAGAAATAGGATTATTTGGTTGTGCAATTCCGCTTGTATTAGAGTTATTTGTAAACTGATATTCGTTACCAACTAAACATTGTGGATCTACATTTAAAGAAAATTCTGCAGTAGGAGCAACACTCGTTGTTGTGCAGCTTTTTACAGTTGGTATAAATTTTACACAGTGAATAATTCCGCCATCATGATTTAAAGACTTTCCAATTACTTGACCGTAAATTGCTGCTTTGTTATCCACTTTATTGATATCAGCAAGAGGCGCAAAAATAGTTCCTTTAATTTCATTAGTTCCTAAAATATTTAATTCGGTAGTATTATAGAAATTATATAAAATATAGTAGCTTTCGTTTAAGCCAACATTCATTTGGTTCCAAACATTCCAGTTAAAAGTACCAGTAGCATCAACATTAATAATTAAATATTTGGTTGCACTTGGTGGCTGATTATACGTAAAAGTTGTTACGTTGTTTAAATCTGTACCAGTTATATTTAAATAGTTTGCACCATTTTGTAATTCAATTTTTATTGCTGATGGAAGGTTTGTATTCGTTATAGATTGATTACTAGTATCTGTTAAAGTAACATTGTTAGCACAATTAGACATGCTTGTTGCAGAACTGATCATTGATTGAAAAGCACTTGAAAAATCAATTAAATTACCCTCAAAAATAGGGTTATTGCTTGATGATACATTTAAAGCAGTAGAACTAGTAGAAAGCTGAATTCTAGAAGTTGAATTGTAATTCGTATCTGGCGTAATTCTGATATTTGCAGGAGCGTTTAACGCATCAAAATACCAAGAAGCATTGCCATTTGCAGTTCCTATTTTAGTATAATAAGAAGGATCTACAATTGTTAAGATTCCATCAGAATTTGTTGTTCCTGATGCACAAGTACCTGTTACTGTTTTTGTAACTTCAAAATTATCTAACAAGTTTCCGTAAGAAAGATTGTTTTTTGGTTTGCTAGATATTGCCTGAAATACAAAATATGCTTTGTTGTCTCCTGCAGGCACTGTGTAAGTTCCTGTGTATTGTTTCCAAGCGCTATTACTTGTTGTCATGATAACTTCTGTAGTTGCAGATGCAACTGTGCTACCAATTTTAACTTCTGCTACATCTTCACCATCTCTTCCTCTGTGCCAAACAGACCAAGTTAAAACAGAACCTGGTTCAGCACAAATAACTTGATATAAAGCAGCTCTTTGTGTTGCGTTAATCTCCGCATGAAATCCGCCATTTTGAGAAGTTTTTCCTAAAAATCCAGATTTCCAAATTTCTATTTTTTCATCCGTAGAAGTAGTTCTCCAACCATCAACATCATTTTGATTAAATTGTTTCCAAGTAGTAACAGTATTGTTGCTTTCAAAACTTCCGTTATGTATTATTGTAGGATCTCCACAATCACAATCTTCATCAGTTGTATTAATTGTAGTATTTAAAGGATAATTTACGCTACCATCTACTAAAAGTCCAATTTTTGTTGTGGTTGATGAACCATCCGTAGTAAAATCACCACAAGTATCAGATCCAATTCTATAATCTCCTTTTATGGTTAAGTTTTCTCCAACGGCCACTGCGCCTTTAGTTTCATCAGCTGTTACTGTTAAATTATTTTGAACAAAAACATTAAATCCTAAAGCAGGTGATATTGGACTGTAAGGAGTATTGCAAATAGTTGATACAATTGTATTATCTAAACTACTACCAACTGTTTGGCCTGTTGCTGTTGCCACCAAAGGAACACCATTTGCATCTACACCGCCAGTTAATTGATTTTTGCTATTTGTAACCGTAAAGTTACTGCCTCCTTCTAAAGCATCAGGACAACCATCGTTATCAGAATCTGTGTCTAAATGATTAGGAATGTTGTCATTATCTGTGTCTAATACAAAAGGATAACTACATAAGTCATTGATTAATCTTATTTTTTGGCTATTTCTTTGACCTCCTGTAGAAGCGGTAAAACCAAAATGAACTTGAGATTCTCCATTAAAAATAGTTGAAATTAAATCGTCTGTATAATTTGCAATTACGTTTCCGTTAAATGAATAGCTTAATGTTTTAGTGCTTGCATTCCAACTAAAATCTACAAGGTGCCAATTGCCATCTTCTATATCGCCTAAATCTGTCATTGAAGTAAGACCAGCCCACGTGCTTGTATTTTTAATTTGAGTGTGATCGTTAGCTATATCCTCTGCATTTTTATAGGTGTCAAATTCAATTGCAATTCCGTTTTTAATATGTTTTGCTCCAATACCTTGACCCGTTATTCCAACAGTATTTATGCCTGCAGGATCATTATGAAAAACAATTGCGATTCCATCTGCACCAATATTTTTAGTACCTAAATTAATTTCGATAGAAAAATTAAAATCATAATTAAAGTCAATTTTTGCAATAGACATTGCAGATCCTGCTTGAGTTTGCAAATCTGGTGTAAGCTCAATTTCATTTGAATTCATAAATGAAGCGCTACCCGCTATCGCAAATAAATTATTTAAGGTTGACGAAGAAGTGTTTAGTCCGTTTTCATCGCAATCTAAAATACCATCATTATCATCATCTAAATCACAAATGTCTGAAATACCATCGTTATCTGAATCTAGATTACCAGAAGCAACAGCATCACAAGGATCAACTACTGTTTCTGTAAAAGTTACATCATCGTTTAAAACAACATTGTTAGTGTTACTTGCAGTTGTTATTTGTACAATTAATAAGGCAAATACGGTAATTAAAATGGTTTTGATAGTTTTCATAACTGGGGATTTAAATAATCATTTTGCTGATTTCTTTTGTAAAGTTAAGATTATGATAACTCCTTTTTGGCTCAGCTTAGGTAAGTAGCTTTTTTCTTTAGATGAGCAGCAATTTATTGTGTTTTAACCGAATAAAGCTGTTTTGGATATTCTTAATAAAAAAACTGCTTACAATCATTTTTGCAAGTCTTTATTTGGATAAAAATTTTATGAAAATGTAGTTAAGTGCTTTAAAGTTAATGTTAAAGCTAATGAGTTTTACAGTTTGTTTTTGGTTTTGTGTGCTTTTCTAAGTGCAGGAATACAGGCTTGTGGTTTGTTAATGAGTTATCTAAAAAAGTCGTTTTTTTTTGATGCCGAAATGATGAAGAATGAAGTTTAATTCATTTAAAAAAAGATACTTATGAACCATTAAAAAATGAGAACCTTTTTTAGAAATTATCAAACTAAATTTTATGGTACTTTCATAAAAAGTATCATCTAAGCGATAACAAAAAAGGTGCAAATTAATTGATTAAAACAAGATTGTTTTTCCTTTTTTAAGATGTTGATTTTTTCAATTTAAAGATTAATAAGCCAATAAAAGTAATCAATCCGTTTAAAATTAATAGTGAAAAACTAAAATCGAAATTAAAATAGTGTAAACATAAATAACTTACTAAATAGGTTAAAAAAGGAGACGCAATACAAATAAAAGGTACCGCTTTATCTTTCACTTTTAACTTTGTAAATAAACCAAAAGCATACAAACCTAATAATGGTCCATAGGTATAATTTGCAAACGTGAATATTTTAGCAATCACGCTGGCATCAGCAATAAAATATTTGAAGATTAAAATGGTTCCTATTAAAATAAATGAAAATAAGATGTGAATTTTCTTTCTGATTTTTTCTTGGTCTTCTTCACTTTTCTTTTTATCAATTTCTAAAATATCTATGCTAAATGATGTTGTTAGTGCAGTTAAAGCAGAATCTGCACTAGAATATGCTGCTGCAATTAAACCAAGTAAAAAGAAAATTCCGGTGGTTAAACCTAAAGTTCCCTGAGTTGCTAAAATTGGAAAAAGTTCATCTTTATGTGCGTCAATTCCGTTTTTTTGAGCATAATCTGTTAAAAGAATTCCTAAGGCTAAAAAGAAAAAATTAACAATTACGAGCACAATTGTAAACCAAAACATGTTTTTTTGAGCGTCTTTTAAATTTCTACACGTAAGGTTTTTTTGCATCATATCTTGGTCTAAACCTGTCATTACAATAGATACAAATGCGCCCGCTAAAAATTGTTTCCAAAAATAATTTCCTGCATTTACATCGTCAAAAAAGAAAGTTTTAGAAAGACTACTATCGGCAACATAAGAAAAAATATTAGTTATTTGTAACTCATCAGAAATGGTGTAAATACAAACTCCAACTGCTATTAACATAAATAAAGTTTGCAAAGTATCTGTCCAAACGATTGTTTTCATTCCGCCTTTAAAAGTGTACAGCCAAATTAATGCAATGGTAATGGTAACGGTTACCCAAAACGGAACGCCGAATCCATCAAACAATAATAATTGCAACACATTTGCCACTAAAAATAATCTAAAAGCAGAACCAATTGTTCTTGATAATAAAAAGAAACTTGCACCTGTTTTGTAAGAATAATCTCCAAATCTATCTTGTAAATAGGTGTAAATAGAGGTTAAATTTAAACGATAATAGAGCGGAAGTAGCACCAAACCAATAACGGCATACCCAACAACATAACCCAAAACCATTTGCATATAACTCATGCTTTGCGCTTCTACCCAACCCGGAACAGAAATAAAAGTTACACCAGAAAGTGATGCGCCAACCATGCCAAAAGCCACTAAATACCAAGGAGAAGAGTTGTTTGCTTTAAAAAAAGTTTTGTTATTTGCTGATTTTCCAGTTAGGAAAGAAATGTAAATAAGTACAGAAAAATAAGCGATTATTAATAGGATGATATGAATTGGTTGCATAGTTAATTGCGGATGTTTAATTACGGATAACGAATATATAATTTTTTAGAACTAAGAGTGTATAAATAATAAAAAGAAAATGTATCAAACAATTGAGGTTTAATGCTAGTTTAAAATATAGGTTGATTTTTATTGGTCATAATTTACATTTCGTAATTCATAATTCGTAATTTTGCACGCTATGGATTTTTCATCAAAAATATTAGAAAACGCAGTAAATGAAGTTTCACGTTTGCCCGGAATTGGTAAGCGTACCGCTTTGCGTTTGGTTTTACATTTATTAAAACAACCAAAAGAAAATACAAAGTATTTAACAGAAGCATTGTTACATTTAAGAAATGATGTAAAAAATTGCGAAAAATGTTTTAATATTTCTGATACTGTTTTGTGCGCGATTTGTAGCAGTCCAAAAAGAAATCCAGAAATAGTGTGTGTTGTTGAGGATATTAGAGATGTTATGGCAATTGAAAGTACTTCACAATTTCACGGTTTGTATCATGTTTTAGGTGGTAAAATTTCTCCTATAGAAGGCATTGGTCCTCAAAATTTACAGATAGATTCTCTAGTTAAAAAAATAGCTGAAGGAGAAATAAAAGAATTGATTTTTGCTTTAAGTTCTACAATGGAAGGTGATACAACCAATTTTTATATTTACAAACAAATAGAAAAATTTGACATTACAACATCAACAATTGCAAGGGGAATTGCGGTTGGTGATGAATTAGAGTTTGCAGATGAAGTTACTTTAGGAAGAAGTATTGTAAATAGAATTCCGTTTGCGCAATCTTTAAGATCCTAAAAAGTTAAGGTTTTTTTAAAACATGTTTTTTAAAAGAATAAAACGCCATAGAAGTACTCACAATCATTAATGTTGCAGCTAATAAAAACGGAGCTCCAGCAAACTGAAAAGGCGCTTCATCATGTGTAAAGAAATAGAAAATACCTGTCATTAACGGCGGACCAACAATGGCAGATGCACTCATTAAACTTGTTAAGGTTCCTTGTATTTCTCCTTGTTCTGTGGCTTGTACTTGGTTAGAAATAACAGCCTGCAAAGCCGGACCAGCAATTCCGCCCAAACAAAAAGGAACTAAAACAACAAACATCATCCAGCTTTCTGTGGTAAAGGCAAAAAGAAGTAGTCCTAAACTTGTTAAAAAGAAACCTACATAAATACTTTTTTCATTTCCTAATTTTGGATTAATCCAGCGTATCAAAACTCCTTGAACTAACGCAACCAAAAGGCCAATAACGCCCAAAGAGATTCCTACCATTTTTTCATCCCAATTGAATCGATACATGGTAAAATAACTCCAATTACTTTGTATGGCATGAGATGCAACATAAGAAATAAACATGGCAACAATGAGTCCAATTAATTTAGGATGTTTTTTTAAATTGATAAAACTTCCAATAGGATTTGCTCTTTTTATATCAAAAGATCTTCTGTTTTCTTTTGATAAGGATTCTGGAAGTATAAAATAGCCGTAAATAAAGTTGATAAAACATAAAATAGCGGCTGCAAAAAACGGAATTCTTGCACCGTATTGTCCCAGCAATCCACCAATTACGGGGCCAATAATAAAGCCCAATCCAAACGCTGCGCCAATCATCCCAAAATTTTTGGCTCTATTTTCTGGTGTGCTAATATCTGCAATATAAGCAGATGCTGTGGTTATACTTGCACCTGTAATTCCGGCAATAATTCGGCCAATAAAAAGCCAAGTTATTGTGGGAGCTAAAGCCAATAAAATGTAATCTAGCGTAAATCCAAAAAGAGATATTAAAATAATGGGTCTTCTACCATACTTATCGCTTAAATTACCTACTAAAGGAGCACAAATAAATTGAGCAATGGCATACGCAAACGTAATCCAGCCTCCAATTTTGGCAGCTTCACTAATGTCTCCTTGTATTAATTCCTCAATCAAACCAGGAATAACAGGTATGATAATTCCCCAGCCAATTACATCTATTAATATGGTTATAAAAATAAAGCCTAAAGCTGCTTCTTTTTTGTTTTTCTTCATCGATATGAAATAGAAAGAAACCTAAAATGAGTCATCAAATTCTTAAGAATTTAATTTTTTATCATTTTTTATTTCTTGAAGGACTTCTTTTTCTGCTTTTTCCCAAGATTTCTTTTCTCTTATTTTTTTGTAGAGTCTAATTCCTAGCATTAGTAAAACTCCAAAAAGGATAATTCCTACAACACCCCAAATCCAATTAATGGCACTTTTTAGGGTGACTAAAAAAACAACTGCAAAAAGAATAATGGTTGAAACTTCGTTCCAAATTCTAAGTTTAAAAGCAGAATATTTAATGATGTTGTGTTGCAATTGACTGTAAATTCGTTGACAAGAATAATGATAAAAATACAAAGCTAAAACGAACGTTAGTTTTACATGCATCCAAGGCATTTCAAAATAATACGGATTTTTAACGAGCATCCAAATTCCAAATACACTTGCTAAAATTGCAGAAGGCCAAGTAATAATATACCATAAGCGTTTGCTCATTAATTTATACTGAGTTTGTAAAATTTCTTTTGCAGGTTCTGATTTTTTTTCTGCTTCAACATGATAAATAAACAAACGAATAATGTAAAATAACCCAGCAAACCAGGTTACTACAAAGATGATGTGTAATGCTTTTATGTAAAGAAAGTCCATAATTTTGTATTGATTTTTAGTTTTGCTATTTGTTAGCAAACAAGTTTAGCCCTGATTGAAATGACATCCTTTTTTTTATTTTCAAAAAAAAGATAAAATGGAAAGCAGGAAATAGCTTCTTATAATTAATGGTTTTAACCTGTAAACTGCTTACTTATTTTTCCATTCATCAATCCAAGAAACCATTACATCAACCCAATCATCATTGTCGTTCATACAAGGAATGTGTTTGTAATGCGTTCCGCCAGCTTCTATAAAATCTTCTTTTCCTTCCATGGCAATTTCCTCTAAAGTTTCTAAACAATCAGAAACAAAAGCAGGCGTAATAACTGCTAATTTCTTCTTTCCTTCGGATGGAAATTTCTCTAATTCAAAATCAGTATATGGTTTTAACCAAGGATCTTTTAATAAGCGAGATTGAAACGAATTACTATACGTTCCTTCTTTTAAATTAAGGGTTTTAGCAATTTCTTTGGTGGTTTCAAAACACTGATGTCTGTAACACGTATGATGCGCTACAGAATTTCTTTCACAACAAGAACCATCAATTTTACAATGACTATTTGTTACATCAGATTTTTTAATATGACGCTCTGGAATTCCGTGATAAGAAAACAAAATATGATCATACTCAAAGCCTTTTAAATGATTAGCAATATTGTTGCTCATCGCTTTTATATAATCTGGTTTGTTGTAAAAAGGAGGTAAAGTATCTAGTTTGATGTTTGGATATTTATCTGCTAAAATCTCTTCTGCTTTTGTAACCACAGTTTCATAAGAAGACATTGCATAATGCGGATATAAAGGCGCTAAAAAGATTTCAGTAACTCCTTTGTCTACTAATTCTTTGATGCCTTTTTCCATAGACATTGATCCGTATCTCATTGCTAAAGTAACAGGGATGTCAGTTTTAGATTTTACTTTTTCTGCAAATCTTTCTGATATTACTACCAATGGCGAGCCTTCATCCCACCAAATTTTTTTGTAGGCTTTTGCAGATTTTTTAGGTCTAAAATTTAAGATAATACCTTTTATTAAAATATAGCGTTTCCAATAAGCAATATCGATAACACGTTCATCCATTAAAAATTCATCTAAGTATTTTTTAACGTCTTTTAATTCTGTAGAATCTGGTGATCCTAAATTATTTAATAATATTCCTTTCATAAAAAGAGTTTCAAATTTTCAAAGTTTCAATATTTATAACGTTGAAACTTAAAGGTGTTCTTATTTTTTCATGTATTCTGAACTTGTTTCAGAATCTAATTTTTATTTTTACTAACCACTAACCACTAACCACTAACCACTAACCACTAACCACTAACCACTAACC
>JANQTQ010000265.1:0-6589 GCA_030731625.1 Polaribacter sp.
ACTTTCTTATTTGTATCTGCAATCAAAAAGTTTTCTATCCCTAAAACGGGTAGGTATTTAATTAAAAAAGGAATGTCTAATAATGATGTAGTAAATATCTTAAAAAGTGGACGTCAAATAGCTGTGAATGTTTCTTTTAATAACCAAGATACGCTAGAGAAATTTGCGGGCAGAATTGCAGTACAATTAGAAATAGATTCAGCTTCTATTGTAAATTCTTTTATCGATAAAGATTTTTTATCTCAAAACGGACTTACAGAAAAATCTGTTTTACAAATCTGTATTCCCAATAGCTATCAATTTTATTGGAATGTTACCGCTGCAAATTTTAGAGATAAATTATTGGTAGAATACAATCGTTTTTGGAATGCTACAAGAATTGAAAAGGCAAAATCTTTAAATTTAACAAAAGATCAAGTGATTGTTTTGGCATCCATCGTACAAAAAGAAACTGCAAAAGAGCAAGAAAGACCAATTGTAGCGGGTTTATACCTTAATAGATTAAAAGACGGTTGGCCTTTGCAAGCAGATCCAACGGTTATTTATAGTGTGAGAGAAACAAAAGGACAAGATTTTGCTATGAAAAGAGTTTTAACTGCGGATTTGGCAATAGATTCTCCATATAATACTTACAAAAATATAGGATTACCACCTACTTTAATATCAATGCCAGACATTTCTAGTATTGATGCAGTGCTAAATGCAGAAAAACATAATTACATGTATATGTGCGCCAGTGTTGAAAAATTAGGGTATCATGCTTTTGCGACTACGCTTTCACAACATAATAATAATGCCGCCAAATATCATATTTGGTTAAATAAACAAGGTGTAAATAGATAAAAAACATAATTACTAGTTTTAACTAATTTATTTGTTAATATCACAACCAGAAACGATAAATCTAACCAAAATAATAATTTAAATTGTTAAATGGTTAGATTTCGATAATTTTTATTTTTTTTAACATATTGATTGTCAATTGATTTAAAATTATGTTTTAGTTTTGCACCGCCAAACAGAAAGCATAAATAATATATGGTGATCAAAAAGTTTTTATATTTAAGTGGTGCAGTTATTATTTTAGTTAGTTCAACTTCTTTAACTTCATTAGAAATAGACAAACCAGTTTCACATCCCAAATATTTAGATTACAACATTCCCTATTTACAAAAAAACTTTGTTGCTTTTAAACAAGCACTTGCTTTTAAAGAATCTCAAGGTAAATATTCTATCGTAAATACGCATGGTTACTTAGGAAAGTACCAATTTGGTAAAACAACTTTACATAGGTTAGATATTCGTAACACGAAAGACTTTTTAAAAAATCCAGAATTGCAAGAACAAGCTTTTATTGCTTTGTGTAAAGTAAATAAATGGATTTTAAGAAAAGATATAGAACGCTCTGTTGGGAAAGTTATTAGCGGAATTACCATTACAGAATCTGGTATTTTAGCAGCAGCTCATTTAAGCGGTGCTGGAAATGTAAAAAAATTTTTAAGAAGTAATGGTGAAGAATGTTTTTCGGATGCTTATGGTACAACCATTAAAAGTTATTTGAAGAAATTTGCAGGTTATGACGTTTCAAATATTGAAGCAGATAAAAACGCAAAAGCTTAATTATTTCTGAATTATAAAAATTGCTGGTTTTTTATGTAAATCTGGCTTTTGATGTTTCCAATCTTTTACCATCATCGTCTTTATATATTCTGAAGGTAAGGTAATATCTGCCGCGATACATAAATAAGTTGTTGGCGATAAAATATCTTTTAATCCTTCAAACATTTTTTCATTTCTATACGGAGTTTCAATAAAAATTTGCGACTGATTTTTGTCTTTAGATAATTTTTCTAAATCTTTAATGGCATTTTTTCTTTCCCCTTTATCAATTGGTAAATAGCCGTTAAAAGCAAAATTTTGCCCATTCATTCCAGAACCCATCATAGCCATTAAAATAGACGATGGACCAACTAAAGGAACTACTTGTATGTTTTTTTGATGTGCTAATTTTACCATACTTGCACCAGGATCTGCAATTGCAGGCACTCCAGCTTCAGATAATAAACCAACACTAATTCCTTTTTGGCAAACATCTAAATAACTTAACGTCTCTATTTCTTCTGCATATTTATCTAAAGACATGATGCGTAAAGAGTTTTGTTTTTTTTCTGGTGTTATTTTTTTGATAAATCTTCTGGCAGACTTTTCATTTTCTACAATAAAGTAATCTAATTGATCTATTACATTTTTTACTGATAAAGGCATTACATCTAAAGGTTCTGTATCTCCTAAAGTAGTTGGAATTAAATAGAGTTTACCAATCATTTTGTTGTAGTTTAATGTAGATTTAACTAATTATCTTAGATGAAAAATCAATCCATTTATTTTTATTTTTCGCTAATTTAAAGAAATAAATTAAGACAATTTATTTGCAATAATTGTACAGGCTTCATCTAACATTTTATAGACATTTTCAAAACCCTGATTTCCTCCATAATAAGGATCTGGAACCGATAAATTTTTAGTTGGATGTGATTCATTTAAAATCAAGTGTACTTTCTTTTCATCAACATTATTTCTAGCCAGCATCAAAATATTTTGCAAATTGCTTTCATCCATCACATAAATAACATCAAAAGTATCAAAATCTTGTACCGTAAATTTTCTAGCTTTTTGATTGGTAATGTCAATTCCGTATTTTTTAGCAACTGCTATTGAGCGTTCATCGGGTAAATTACCAATATGATATGCTCCGGTTCCTGCAGAATCTACAAAAATAGTATCTGGATTTATTTTAGATTGTAAAATACCTTCTGCTAGTGGTGAACGACAAATATTCCCCAAGCATACCATTAAAACCTTAATCATTAGAAATGAAATTTTAGAACGTTAACTTTTTGGTTAAATCGTCTACATATTTTTTAAACTGCTTATCAGTTTCAGTTAAGTTATCTACTGTTTTACAGGCATGTAATACAGTTGCATGATCTCTTTGCCCAATTTGATTACCAATGCTTGCTAAAGAAGTCTTGGTTAATCTTTTTGCAAAATACATTGCTAATTGACGCGCCTGTACAATATGTCTTTTTCTAGTTTTAGATTGTAAAGTAGCAACATCCATATCAAAATATTTAGAGACTTCTTTCTGTATAAAGTCTATAGAAACTTCTTTTTTGGTGTTCTTTACAAACTTATCAACAATTTGTTTTGCTAAATCAACAGAAAACTCTTTTCTATTAAAAGACGCTTGAGCAATCATAGAAATAAGAACACCCTCTAATTCTCTAACGTTAGATTTGATATTTTTTGCAATATATTCAACAATATCGTCAGGCATTTCTACACCATCTCTATACAATTTATTTTGTAAGATAGATATTCTAGTTTCGTAATCTGGCGCTTGTAATTCTGCTGATAATCCCCATTTAAAACGAGATAACAAACGCTGTTCAATATCTTGCATATCAACAGGCGCTTTATCCGAAGTTAAAATTACCTGCTTTCCATTTTGATGTAAATGGTTAAAAATATGAAAGAATACATCTTGTGTACCTGCTTTACCAGATAAGAATTGAACATCATCAATTATTAAAACATCAATCATTTGGTAGAAATGAATAAAATCATTTCTCGTATTCGATTTTACTGAATCTATAAATTGCTGTGTAAATTTTTCTGATGAAATATACAAAACAGTTTTGTCTGGATATTTATCTTTAATATCAACACCAATTGCGTGCGATAAATGTGTTTTACCTAAACCAACTCCACCATAAATTAATAATGGATTAAAAGAGGTTCCACCTGGTTTGTTGGCAACTGCCATACCTGCAGAACGAGCTAACCTGTTAGAATCGCCTTCAATAAAATTTACAAAACTATAATTAGCATTTAATTGAGATTCTATTTTTACTTTTTGTAAACCAGGAATAATAAAAGGATTTCTTAATTCTCTTTTACTAGACTCTAAAGGTACAGTAACTCTTTGTGGTTTTAAAGGATCTCTATTTGAACTCGGAATTTTTACAATCTGTGGTCTATTACTACTGTAATTATTTTCCATTTTTACATCGTAAATCAATTTGGCATCATTTCCTAATTGTCTTACCAATGCAACTCTTAATAGTTTAATATAATGTTCTTCTAGCCACTCATAAAAAAACTTACTAGGTACTTGAATAGTTAAAGCTTCTCCGGAAAGTTTTACAGGTTTTATAGGTTCAAACCATGTTTTATAGGCTTGAGGCTTAATATTGTCTTTTATAAAAGAAAGACAGTCTGTCCATACGGATTCAGCAGTGAAACTCATTTAGTATTATAGTAAATTTTTTTGTTAATATTTTGGTGTAAAACACCAAGTATTTTCTCTTTCTCTTAAGCCCTACAAAAGTGTGAATAAAAAACAGGATAAAAAAACGAAACTGCTATTGATTATTAACTTTATTTTACGTAGACTGCTTAAAATTTAATGTTTAAACCTATTGAAAAATTCATCAACAAACACAAGAGTTCGATATTCTGAAACCGATCAAATGGGAGTCGTTTATCACGGAAATTATGCACAATACTTTGAACTTGGCAGAACAGAATGGCTTCGTAAATTGGGCGTTAGCTACAAAGATATGGAAATTAGTGGAGTAATGCTACCTGTAATATCGCTTACATGTAACTTTATAAAATCTGCTATTTATGACGACTTATTAACCATAGAAACTTTCTTAAAGAAACAGCCTTTAGTAAAAATTGAATTTGAATATAAAATTACAAATCAGAATGGAGAGCTTATTTGTACCGGAAGTTCTGTTTTAGCATTTATGAATATGAATACTATGAAACCTACAAAATGTCCAGATTATTTGTTAAAAAGTTTAGGATTCTAACTCTTTAATGTCAACTTTATACAAATTATTAAAAATATCAAAAATTATTTGTGCTTCATTTTTTCTGATAGAAATTACATATTCACAGGCTAATTCTAATTTCTGACGAATAATTGTAAGATTTTTTTCTTTGATAATTCGCATTACAGCATTCATTAAGTCGTATTGAAAATTTAATTGAAAATGAATATCAATTGTTTTTTCAATAATTTCTGATGCTTCTAAAGTAATTTGTGCGGATGTTTTATACGCAGAAATCAAACCTCCAACGCCTAATTTTGTGCCGCCAAAATAGCGCACAGAAACAATTAAAATGTTCGTAACTTCAAAAGATTGAATTTGTCCGTAAATTGGTAATCCGGCAGAATTATTTGGTTCACCATCATCATTGGCTCTGTATTGGATATCTTCTACACCAATTTGATACGCATAACAAAAATGACGGGCAGAATGATGTTTTTTCTTTAATTCTTCTAAATAACCTTTTACATCATCTTCATTTAAAACAGGAAAAGCATATCCAAAAAACTTAGATCCTTTTTCTTTAAAAAGAGTTTCTTCGGATGGTTTTAAAATCGTTTTATAACTATCGGTATCCATTAAGCCAAAGCTACAATTACTATTCCTAAAATAGCCAAGGCAACTCCAATTTTGTTTTTAAAGCTAAATTGTTCTTTAAAAACTAAAATCCCTACCAATGTAGACACAATTACAATCCCTACATTATTAATAGTAAATAATGTTGAACTTTCAAAACCATCAGTTTGCAATGCTTTTATTAAAAATACGATAGAAAAATAATTTGGAATACCTAAAATAATCCCTGCAATAATATTTTCCATTCCAAATGGTTCTCTTTGTTTGATGGATTTTATAAGTAAAATAATCAACCCAAAAAAAGCGGCACAACCAAATAAACTTCCAGAAAAAACAGAAACATCTTCTTTTTCTACAAAAGAAACTTCAACAAATTTTAATGTTGTATCAATAACACCAGATCCTAAAAATAGTAAAATTGGGAATAATAAACTTGCCTTTTTATGCGTTGATTTCTCTTCTTTTACAGACGCTAAATAAACGGCAACTAAGGCAATTATGATTCCTAAAATCTTTAAAAATGTAACGGATTCATTATACAGAAATACACCAAAAAAAACAGGAATTACCACAGACATTTTTCCTGCAACGGAAGCCACGGAAACGCCGTTTATTTGAGCCGTTTTTGCCATTACAAAAAAGATAGAAACAAATAATGCTCCTAAAAAAACAGCGCCATAAAACCACGGTTGATGTGGTATTTCTGCAATAGAAAAACTTCTTTCTGCTAACGTAAACCCTAAGAGTAAGGCAACAATATAATTTACAAAAATTGCTTTTAAAATATCAACTTTATAAATACCAAAATATTTAAAAATGACAAATAATCCGGTGGAAAAAAGAATGCTTAGAAGTAAGTAGATCAATTGATTTTGTTTTTGCTAAACAACGCTGTTACGTCTTCGGTTTCTGGAATTAAATTCCAAACTTGAATGCCTATTTTATTTGCTGAATCTGTGTTTTATTTTAAATCGTCAACAAATAAAGTTATAAAAGTGAGTTCTGATTTCGCTTGTAAAATTATTAATACTGTCATTTACAAGGCAGCAGAATATACCAATCAAATTAAAAAATCTATTGATAAATCTGAAAATTAAAAGGTTAATTATTCT
>JANQTQ010000265.1:6599-9808 GCA_030731625.1 Polaribacter sp.
AAAACAAATTCATAAATTTCAGCATCTGGTTTTCTAAAATGGATTTCGTGCGATAAATAAAATTGTTCAAAACAGTTTTTAAATTCATTGTAAAATTCATCACCCAAAGAATCTTGCACCCATTTTATATGCAAATCATTGGTATTGCTCAATAAAAATAATCTGTATTTTTTACTTGCAGCCAGTTCCTTTAAAAAGTCCAAACGTTTTTGAGGAAAATCTAACAAAATAGCATTCCAAGCATTGACCAAATCTGTTTTTTCAATACCAAATTTATCATGATAAAAGTTGATAAAATCCGCTGTTTTCATCAATCCTTTTTCATATTGATAATAAACGCCAATCATTTCTTCAGAAATTTTTGTGACACCTAATTTTGCCAATTCTCTATAGGTAGCAGGTTTATCTAGATTGATAAAAATATCTCCAAAATCGAAGATGATGTTTTTAATCATTTGTATATATTTTTAAAATATCGTTTTTAATTTTTGTTTCTGATGTTCGTTTGGCTGAAAATACGGGTGCTTTAATTCCGTCTTTAAAAGAAGTTTCACCAATAAAAATAGTGGCTTCATCCCATAAATTTGCATCAATAAAGGTTTGTAAGGTTTGCGAACCACCTTCAATAATAATAGATTGAATTTGATGTTTCTGTAAAACATCAACAATTTGGTTTGCAACGTTTTTAGAAAAATTAATAGTTTCATAAATTAGTTCTTGCGTATTCTCAAATTTGTGAGAATTATTCAAACCGAAACTTCTTTTTTCTTGCCTTAAACTTGTGGTATCTGTAATTACTATTGTTTTTACACTTCCGTCAAAAACAGTAGTTTCTTTAGGAATTCGTAAACTTTTATCCAACACAATTCGTATTGGATTTTTGCCAAACCAACTTCTAACATTTAACGAAGGATTGTCTGCAATAACCGTATTTGTACCCACCAAAATGGCATGTTCTTTACTTCTAAATTTATGCACTAATTGTTGACATAAGTTATTGGAAATCCAAACAGGCGCTTGCTCATTTTTTGTTAACGGAGCAATAAAACCATTATTCGTTTCTGCCCATTTTAAAATAATGTAGGGTCTTTTTTTATCTTGAACTGTAAAAAAACGTTTATGATGTTCTTTGCATTCGGCTTCCAAAACACCAACAATTACATTAATTCCTGCATTTTTTAAACGCTCAATTCCTTTTCCAGCAACTAAAGAATTAGAATCTACAGTGCCAATTACCACATTTTTAAATTGGTATTTTACCAACAAATCTGCACAAGGAGGCGTTTTTCCAAAATGCGAGCAGGGTTCTAAAGTTACATAAATAGTAGCTTCTTTTAAAAGTGCTTTGTTTTTTACCGAATTTACAGCATTCACTTCGGCATGATTTTGTCCGTAATTTGATGTAAATCCCTCGCCAATAATTTTATTTTGATGCACAATTACTGCACCAACACTTGGGTTTGGACGCGTTGTGCCAATGCCATTTTTGGCAATTTGTAAACAGCGTTTTATGTAGATTTCGTGAATGATACTATTTTTTATTAGTAAAGGTTAATCAGCTTTTATTAAAATTTAATTTTAATTTCTTCAGTTTTATCAACCAAAAACTCTTTTTGAAAGCCGAAAACAGTATATCTTAGATTTCCTTTAAACTGAACTTTTACTTTATTTGTTATAATCGAATTGATTAATCCGCCCAAAAAGATATCCTTTTTATTTGCAAAAATATTTTTTGAAGGAATATTTACTAACAAAGGAATCGTAAAATCTTTACGAGCAGGAACTTTAAAATCTTCGGCTAAAACTTGTGCAACTTCAACACCATTTATAATTACTTTTATCTCATCCGTAGAAATTTTACCACCAACATCATTTGGGTTTTCAAAATATGCATTTGCATTTAAACGAATAGTATCAGATGCATAACTTATAAGTTTTATGTCATCAACCTTTAAAAATACGGGTGGTTTTTTTACAGAGCAACTGTACATCAGTAAAAATAAACCTAAAAAATAGAGTCCTTTTTTCATCAAAAATAATTAAAAAAATTAGCTAACTTGCTCATGCAAAAATACAGTAATAAATGACAAGTACAGATTTTATCATTAGAGAAATAAAGCAAGAAGATAATGCTCAAATTGCAAATGTTATTAGAACTGTTTTAATAGAATTAGGAGTTCCAAAAGTGGGTACGGCTTACGAGGATAAAGCTACCGATGAAATGTTTGAAAATTTTCAAAAACCAACTTCTGTATATTATGTTGTAGCGCATAATGGTAAAATTGTAGGCGGAGCAGGAGTAGCACAATTAGATAATTTTGAAGGCAAAACGTGCGAGCTTCAAAAAATGTATTTTTTACCAATTGTAAGAGGAAAAGGAATTGGTAGTGCGCTAATTTCTAAATGTTTAGACAAAGCAAAAACACTTGGGTTTGAAAATTGTTATCTAGAAACAATGCCATATATGGTGGCTGCAAAAACGTTATATCAAAAAAACGGATTTATAAATTTGGATAAACCCATGGGGAATACAGGTCATTATTCTTGTAATGTTTGGATGATTAAAACCTTATAGCAATTTAGAATTAAGACGAAAAATTATACACTAAGGCAAATTGAATGACTGTAAAAATATACAAAGAACAACTCTCAAATAAACTTTCTACCATTTATCCTAAAACAGAAATAGAATCTTTTTTCTTTATTTTGATGGATGAATTTTTAGAATTAAAAAGAATAGATATTACACTTCAGCCAGATTTTGAGATTCCTTATGATATATTTCCACTTTTAAAAAATGCTTTAGAGCGCTTAAAAAATGAAGAACCAATTCAGTATATAATTGGTAATACAGAGTTTTATGGCTATCCTTTTTTGGTAGATGAAAATACATTAATTCCAAGACCAGAAACAGAAGAATTAGTTGCTTGGGTTTTAGAAGAAATAAAAATGTTACAACGTAACCAAGTAGCAAAATCTTTAAATATTATTGATATTGGTACAGGCACAGGTTGCATACCAATTTCTTTGGCTAAAAACTTACAAGATTTCCAAATTTCTGCTTTGGATGTTTCTACGGATGCTTTAAAAGTTGCTAAAAAAAATGCTGATTTAAATACTGTGGAAATTAATTTTATAGAAGCCGATATTTTGCAAACAAAAAACTTACAACAAAATTTTGATATGATGATTTCTAATCCTCCTTATGT
>JANQTQ010000266.1:0-4465 GCA_030731625.1 Polaribacter sp.
ATTGCAACTTTAAAGCCTAATTGTGATGCTCTAATTCCAGTTACATATCCTCCAGGTCCACTTCCAATAATAATGATGTCGTATTTCATTTCTAAATTTATTATGTTTAAAATAGTTTTAAACTATGTTTCTACTTTGTTGATGTTTTGCCAACAGCAAATTTATAAATTCTTACTTTAATATAGGCGAAAAATAGTCATATTTTTCTACCTATTCAAGTAGCTTTTATTTTTTTGTCTAAACTTTAAAAAAAAGAGTAAAAAAAGGTTTGTAATTTTAATAAATAGTAAATCACATATACTTGTTAACTGTTGATTGTTAGTTTTTTAGTTGTTTCTTATTTTACATTCTCTCAGGAACTTGGATGGCTAATAATGAAAATGCAGATTTTATAGTTTCAGCAACTTTATGGGCTAATTGAACTCTAAATATTTTTTTATTTTGATCTTCTTCACCTAAAATAGAAACATTCTGATAGAAAGAGTTAAATTCTTTCACCAAGTCATACGTGTAATTTGCAATAATTGCGGGCGAGTAATTAGCCGCTGCAAGTTGTATGGTTTCTGGATACAAGGCTAGTTGTTTTAATAATTCTTTTTCCTTTTCATGTAAATCTAAAGAAACAGGTTTTGAAAAATCAAAATCTGCTTTTCTAATTATTGATTGAATTCGAGCATACGTATATTGAATAAAAGGTCCTGTATTACCTTGAAAATCTACAGACGATTTTGGGTCGAACAAAATTCTTTTCTTAGGATCTACTTTTAGAATAAAATATTTTAAAGCTCCTAAGCCAATCGTTTTGTATAAATCGTCTTTTTCTTCATCAGAATACCCTTCTAATTTCCCTAATTCTTCGGATATTTCTTTAGCTGTATCTGTCATTTCAACCATTAAATCATCGGCATCAACAACGGTACCTTCTCTAGATTTCATTTTTCCAGAAGGTAAATCTACCATTCCGTAGCTTAAATGATGCAATTGTTTTGCCCAATCAAATCCTAATTTCTTTAAGATTAAAAACAACACTTGAAAATGATAATCTTGTTCGTTACCAACGGTATACACCATTCCGCCAACATCAGTAAAATCTTTTACACGCTGAATTGCAGTACCAATATCTTGGGTCATATACACTGCTGTTCCGTCTGAACGCAACACAATTTTTTCGTCTAAACCATCATCGGTTAAATCGCACCAAACAGAACCATCCTCTTTTTTATAGAAAACTCCTTTTTCGATACCTTGATTAACAACATCTTTTCCTAATAAATACGTATTGCTTTCATAATACAAAGTGTCAAAATCTACACCCATATTTTTGTAAGTTACATCAAAACCAGCATAAACCCAAGAGTTCATTTCTGTCCAAAGTGCAACAGTTTCGGCATCTCCAGCTTCCCATTTTAAAAGCATTTGTTGTGCTTCTAATAATAGAGGTGCTTCTTTTTTTGCTTCTTCTTCAGTTTTTCCTTGAGCTATTAATAGAGAAATTTCTTTCTTGTATTCTTGATCGAATTTTACATAATAATTACCAACCAATTTATCACCTTTTAGACCTGTTGAAGTAGGAGTTTCGCCATTTCCGTACTTTTGCCAAGCTAACATCGATTTACAAATATGGATTCCTCTGTCGTTTATAATCTGAGTTTTATACACTTTTTTACCTGCTGCTTTAATAATTTCTGCAACAGAAAAACCTAATAAATTATTACGGACGTGTCCTAAATGCAGCGGTTTATTAGTGTTTGGCGATGAATATTCTACCATAATAGCTTTTTCATCCGCGGTTGGCGAAACAATACCAAAACTTGAATCTGAGTAAATTGAATTGAAAAAGTTTGTGTAAAAAGCATCATCAATTACCAAATTTAAAAAGCCTTTTACAACATTATAATTTGTAATTTCTGATACGTTTTCTACTAAATAGTTTCCTAAATCTTCGCCAATTTGAACTGGATTTCCTTTTTTGAAACGTAACATTGGAAAAACAACAACTGTGATGTCTCCTTCAAATTCTTTTCTTGTTGCTTGAAATTCTACGGATGGAATTTCTGTATTATATAAAGCTAAAAAACCTTCTTTTACTTTGGTTTCTATGGTGTTTTGAATGTTCATGTACTGCTGAAAATTAAGTTGCAAAAATACATAATTTTATTTGTTTTATTTTGTTGATTTAAGACTCGTTTTATTGTTATTTTTGCACCATGCAAAAACGTTTAGAAGAATTGCCTAAATTAGCCGAGCAAGCTAAAAAAGAAAGCAAAAAATATTTTACAAATCTAAAGAAAAGGACGCCTAAAAATTTAGATTATATCATGCAAGAATTACATGATAAAGAGTTTGAAAAAACAGATTGTTTAACCTGTGGCAATTGCTGTAAAACGTCAAGTCCTATTTTTATTGATAAGGATATTGAGCGCATTTCCAAACATTTAAAGATGAAAGTGGTAGATTTTGTAAATCAATATTTACAAAGAGATGCCGATGATTTTATGGTGTTAAAATCGGCGCCTTGTACTTTTTTTGATGAAACAGACAATACCTGTTTTATTTATGATGTTCGTCCAAAAGCATGTCAAGAATATCCGCACACAAACAGAGTAAAATTTATACAAATTACAGATTTAACAATTGCAAATACGGCAATTTGCCCTGCAACTTATAACATTGTGGAAGCGCTTAAAAAACGTTTACCTTATGAATATAACGAGAAAAAGACTAGAAAATAAGTTTAATTATAGATTAAATACTTATTTCTTATCAATTTAAATGCTTCTAAATCTTTTGTCCAAGTTTTTCTAATTTCTTTTTCAGATATACGTTGCTCTAGTTGTTGTTGTAATTTTTTTGTTCCTGCTAATTTGGTGAAGAAAGCGTTGAAGAATTCTTTAGAAGTGTTCTGTTTGTAGGCTTTTATTATATAAGTTAAATCTAATTTAGTTAGATTTTCTGTTTTTCTTAAATCTTCTCCGTAACAAAGTTCATTTTTGTATTTTGGATATTTAGCACCTTCATTAGCTTGTGGCGTAAATGTAAACGCACTTTTTGTTAAAAAAGGAGAACCATAAATCTGAAATTGCATTTCGGTTCCACGTCCTGCAGAAACATTTGTTCCTTCAAAAAAACAAAGGCTAGGATAGAGGTTAATGCTTTTGTCGTTTGGTAAATTTGGCGATGGTTTTATAGGTAAACTATATTCCGTTTCATGTGTGTAATTTTCTAAAGGAATCACTGTTAGATCACACTGAAGGCCATTTTTTAACCATTTTTCGCCATTTATCATTTGTCCATATTCGCCAATGGTCATTCCATAAACAACAGGAACTTTGTGCATACCCACAAAACTTTTATGCGCTAATTCTAAAACAGGTCCGTCTATATAATGACCATTCGGATTTGGTCTGTCTAAAATTAAAACTGGAATTTTAAGCTCTGCGCAAGCTTCCATTACATAATGCAAACTAGAAATATAGGTATAAAAACGAGCGCCAACATCTTGAATGTCAAAAACAACGACATCAATTCCTGCTAATTGTTCTGCAGAAGGTTTTTTGTTTTCGCCATATAAAGAGATAATTGGCAAACCTGTTTTCGTGTCAATTCCGTTTTTTACAATTTCTCCAGCATCAGCTTCTCCACGAAAACCATGTTCTGGTGCAAATACTTTTTTTACTTTAATATCTAAAGCAAGTAAACTATCTACCAAATGTCTTTGAATGTTGTTTTTTGATTTAGTTTCAACAATAGAAGTCTGATTACCAACTATAGCAACATTTTTTCCTTTTAGTAAATTAAGGTACAAATTAGTTCTTTCAGCACCCGTTTTTAAAATGCTAGCACTAATCGTTTTGTTTGTTATTGTAGTATTCGGTTTTTGGGCACAAGAAATTAAGGTAAAATTCATTGCCAAAAACCAGCATAAATATGTACTTTTGGACGGTTTAAAATTTATCATCAATTTGAATTACGAGTTATTTATAGCCAAACGCATTATTGCTGGCAAAAAGTATAAAAATAGTATTTCGTCGCCAATAATAAAAATTGCAATCACAGCAATTTCGTTAGGAATTATAATTATGCTAATTGCTGTAGCAACGGGCGCAGGATTGCAATATAAAATTCGCGATAAAATGGCTGGTTTTAAAGGTCATATTCAAATTGTTAATTACGATGCCAACAACTCTGATGTTTCTACAACAGCTATAAAAAAAGATCAAGAATTTTATCCGAAGTTTAAAAATATTGAGGGTATAAAAAACGTGCAAGTTTTTGCTAATAAAGCCGGACTTTTAAGAACAGAAACAGATTTTGAAGGCATCATTTTTAAAGGAGTTTCTACAGATTACGATTGGTCTTTTTTTGAGGAATATTTAGTTGCTGGTAACGTACCCAATTTTAATCAAGAAAGAACAAGAGAGGTTTTGCTTTCTGAAACGGTTGTAAATCGTTTACAACTTAAGCT
>JANQTQ010000266.1:4475-9752 GCA_030731625.1 Polaribacter sp.
AGCTAAAGGACACCATTTTAGCTACTTTTATTAAAACAGCAAATAGCAAATTACCATCCAACAAGAAATATATTATTGTTGGAATTTACAATACTGGCTTTTTACAGTTTGATAAAAACATGATGATTGGCGATATTAGAGAGGTTCAGAAATTAAATAAATGGACCGAAAATGAAGTGGGTGGTTTTGAGGTTTTGATTGATAATTTTGATGAAGTTGATAAAATAAATGAAGAAATTTACAATGACATTCCGTCTACTTTAACCAGTAAAAGCATCATAAATGTATATCCAAATGTTTTTTAATGTATAGAACTTTTTGACAATAATGTTTGGTTTATTATTGCCATTATGATTTTAATTGCCGGCATAAACATGATCACAGCTTTACTCGTTTTAATTCTAGAACGTGTGCAAATGATTGGTATTTTAAAAGCTTTAGGAAGTAACAATACCAGTATTCGTAAAATATTTTTATACAATGCTTCTTATTTAATTTTAAAAGGACTTTTCTGGGGCAATGTTATTGGCTTGTCAATTATATTTATTCAGTATTATTTTGAGTTTATTACTTTGAATCCAGAAACATATTATGTAACAACGATGCCGGTTTACATTTCTTTTACAGCTATTTTGTTGTTAAATATGGGTACTTTATTGTTGTGTTTTTTAATGCTGATAATTCCGTCTTATATTATCACAAAAATACTGCCGTCAAAGTCTATTAAATTTGCATAATCCTATTTCTTAACTAGTTTTCTTTTGGGCGTTCCCTAAAAAGGTCGCGCTTTCCGTTATATCTTTTTATGTTTATAATTTTAGAAACAATTTTAATTTTTGTTTTAGAATATTTTTTGTGTTATTTCAAATTTCTAGCGCATAAAAAGGATGCCTCTGCAATCGCTAACGCAGATTTTTTGTAAATTATAGAAAATTCTATTGATTAGTAGATTATTTGCGTTAGCGATTGAATGGCGTGTTTGAGCTCTTTAACACTTTATTAAAAAAGTGTTGAAAGCGAGTAATGAAAGCGCGACCTTTAGGGAACGCCCAAAAATATAAAGTTAAGTTTCTTATGGAGATTAAATAATTTTAGAATAAGTTAATTTAATTGATGACATAAATGAGTGAATTTTTATTATTAATACTCTAAAAACAGCTTTTTAACGTGTATTTTGTGTAAATCAACGAATTGCCTTAATGAAAATTAAAAATGATTGTATATTTGTTATGTATTTAATAATACAAACAATTTTTATAAGTTGGGGGATTTATAAATTGTAAGTTCGGGAGTCGTCTAAAATTAATTTTTAGACGACTCTCTTTTTATATCAAATGCTGTTTTAGTTTTTTTGGTTAAACAGGTTTTAAATACAATTTAAAGTGTTTTGTACACGGTTGAACGAATTCTTAAAATTTAAACAGTTTAAAATTGTTACTTTACGATGTATTGTAATGATACAAACAAGTTTTATAAGTTGGGGGATTTATAAATTGTGAATTGATAAACGTCTAAAAATTAAATTTTTAGGCGTTTTTTTGTGTCTAATAACGAATTAACAGTATATTTAGACGTGCTAATTTAAACTTAGATTATGAAATTCCTAAAACTACTCTTGCTTTTTTTAATTATTATTTCTTGTAAAAAAGAAAAATTAGGTGAAGATTTATTATTGAAATCAAAAGAAATTCACGAAAGAGTGATGACTTTAGATACACATGTAGATATTGATGTTGCTAATTTTACAGATTCAATTAATTATTCTCAAAAACTAGAAAACCAAGTAAACCTGCCTAATATGGAACAAGGAGGTTTGGATGTTGCTTTTTTTATTGTGTATACGGGTCAAGGAGATTTAACAAAAGAAGGTTATGACAAAGCGTATGAAAATGCCATGAGCAAATTTAAGGCAATTCATAAGCTTACAAAAGAGATTGCACCGCAAAGAATTTCACTGGCTTTAACGTCTGAAGAAGCGAGAGAGATTTATGCATCGGGAAAAAAAGTAGCCATGATTGGGGTAGAAAATGCATATCCTATAGGTACAGATATTTCTAGAGTAAAACAATTTTACGATTTAGGAGCAAGATATATGAGTCTTTCACATAATGGCCACAGTCAGTTTTGTGATTCAAATACCGGTGAACAAGATAGTATTTGGTTGCATAATGGTGTAAGCGATTTAGGGAAAAAAGTGATTAAGGAAATGAATAAATGGGGAATTATGATTGATGTTTCTCATCCGTCTAAAAAAGCTATGAAAGATATGATTGCGCTTTCTAAAGCACCAATTATAGCATCACATTCATCTGCAAGAGCTTTGTGTAATCACAGCAGAAACTTAGATGATGAACAGTTATTATGGTTAAAAGAAAATGGTGGAGTAGTGCAAACGGTAGCTTTTGGTTCGTATTTAAATATAGAAAAGGCAGCTGCAAGAGAAGAGGCGTTAAAAGAAGTTGAAAAGAAAGTAATGGATTCTTTGGGAGTCAAATGGATGTCTTTAAAAGAATTTATGAAACTGCCAATTGGTAAAGAACGAGATACGTATCTTGAAAATTATTTTATTATGAAGGACGTTGTTAAGGAAAAATCTAAAAAGATAAAAAACCTTCCGCCAGATGTAAATGTTTCCGATTTTGTAGATCATATTGATTATTTAGTTGAAAAAATAGGAATTGAACATGTTGGTATTAGTTCAGATTTTGATGGTGGTGGAGGAATTGATGGCTGGAATGATGCTTCAGAAACATTAAATGTTACGATAGAATTAGTAAAAAGAGGGTACACAGAAGAGCAAATAGAACAACTTTGGAGTGGTAATTTGTTGCGAGTTTTAGATGAAGTACAAGAAATTGCTAACGAAATTCAAGCAGAAGGAAAATAGTTTTTTAGATATCATATAAAATAGATTGCAAAAAAGAAAATCAGAATTTACCAAACTTGTAGATTCTGATTTTTTTTATTTTTAAAATAATTGTTGCAATTTTTAAAAAATAGAAAAGACCCTCATTTTAAAAAGGGTCTTATAAAACTCAACTCAACTTAATTTCTTCTTTTTCTTGTAGTTTCTTCACTTTTAGAATTTTTATCTTTATTTTTATTTCTAGTAGTGTTTTCTGTTCTTTGCGGTGTGTTTCTTCTAGTGTCCTTAACCGTTTCTGCTCTTTTATCATTGGTAGAATTTCTAGAAGTAATATTTTCGTTTCTACTGCTGTTGATATTTCTATTTACATTCGAGTCAAGATTTCTTCTAATAGCACTTCTTGCATCCTCTTTTCTAGTGGAATTATTTGAGCCTCTATCGTTGTTTCTATTCGTATTAGAATCTTGGTTTCTTCGGGTGTCTTCTCTTGCATTATTATTTCTGTCATCTGAAGATCTTCTATAAGAATTGTTAGCGTTTCTTTTAATGTCCATATTTCTTTGAACATTTGATGCCGGTTTTCTTCTCTTTAAAATGGTACTTCTTTTTCCGATTTTTGCATTAGGATTTGCTCTGTAGTAATAAAAGTTTGCATCCTCTCTAAATTGATTATAGTTTAATCTAAAGTCATTATGAAAAAAATACGCGTCATTATAATCGCAAACATCACCAAAATTCATGCTAAAACGAACACCGTTATTGTAATAAAAATCTCTAACATTTCCATAAAAAACAGGGTATCCATCTCTATCATAACGT
Organism: Polaribacter sp.; assembly: GCA_030731625.1. Lineage (GTDB taxonomy): Bacteria > Bacteroidota > Bacteroidia > Flavobacteriales > Flavobacteriaceae > Polaribacter. The sequence continues at coordinate 8,161 of JANQTQ010000266.1, forward strand.
ACACTTAAATCGCCAACTTTTGTAAGTCTATCTTTGTAATACCCCATACGCACATTGCCAACTCTAGATACATTACCTCTATAATCATAACGGATAAAAATATTTTCAATACGAGAAATTCTTCCTCTAAAATCTCTTTCTATTCTTAAATGGTTGTTGTGTTTTATCCTTGCGCCATTATAATCGTAATACGTATCATTTTGATAGGTATTAAAATCAAAATCCCCGTTTGTAAAAATGTAAAATTCAATTCCGTTTTCCATAAAATTCACGGCATTGTTATACGTGTAATTTAAATCAATTCTGCTTGATAATTCTCTTTCTGTATTTGCTTTAACAGTAAAAACCATTAGAAACATTGCTATTATAATTAGTGTACCTTTTTTCATGATTATGGTTTTAAGGTTTTTGCCTACTCTAAATGCTTTTCGGCTTCCGCATTTGTTTTGTTAATTCCAAAGAGCGTGCCAAAACTAAAACACGTTAACTTTTTTACTAGGATTATTTTTTATATGTTTGATTGTTAAGTGTTTAATTTTTTTTTAAAGTAGTGTTGCTTTTGTTAGGAGTAAAAACAGTATTCAATCTATTTAGAAATGCTACACAAAAAAAAATAGTAAAATGGAAATTTTTGTACTTAAATTAAAAATTTTTTATAAAAATTTTAGTTCATTTAAAAATGAAGCGTAACATAGTTTAATAAAATATTAATAATAATTCTTTGTTGCTACATCTTTTTTTTGTATACTTTTATCGCACGTATTGTTGTTTAAAAAAACACGAATTTTTAAAAGAAAATGAAATATATCTTTACATCAATTTTATCCTTATTTACTTTATTTATTGTTGCGCAATCAACGAATCAAAATATTAAGACAGAATTACCACTTCAAACTAATAAAAAAATTAAGTCCATTTCAGAGATCAAAGACGCTAACCTACAAAGTATTTTAGAAAAGAAAATTAACGCTAATAAAACTTGGAGGCGCTTAGTAAAGAAGAAAAAAATGTCTATTGGTATTGTTGATTTAAGTGATACTTCTAATTTTAGATATGCTGGGATTAATGATAATTTTATGATGTATGCAGCAAGTTTGCCAAAAATTGCAATTTTGTTGGCATCTGTTGATGCTCTTGAGAAAAAGGAGTTAGAGTATACAGATGATGTTAAAAATGATATGCGCATTATGATTAGTAAATCTAATAATAGTGCTGCAACAAGAATGATAGATCGTTTAGGATTTGAAAAAATTGAAAATGTTTTAAGAGATCCTAAGAATAAATTATATGACGAAAAAACAGGAGGAGGATTATGGGTTGGTAAAAGATATGCTGCGCAGGGTAGAAGATATCCAGAACCAATGAAAGGTATAAGTCATGCTGCAACTACAAGACAAGTATGTAATTTTTATTATCAAATGGCATTAGGTAATTTGGTAAACAGAGAAAGATCTAAACAAATGTTAGATATTATGATTAAGCCAGAATTACATCATAAACTTGTAAATACGTTGGATAAAATTGCGCCGGATGCAGATATTTACACTTGCTAAATATTTACTAAGTTGATATTGTTTTAATCTACTAAAGTT
>JANQTQ010000267.1 GCA_030731625.1 Polaribacter sp.
CCGCCAACGTCATTACTTTATTTCGTAAACTATCAAACAAAAATCCGGCTAAATCCTTTTCTGTAATATCTCCTTTCTGAGCTAAATCGGGTCTACCAACATCACCTAAAAACAATGTATCACCACTAAATAAAGCGTGGTCTTTACCTTGTTTATCTTTTAATAAAAAGCATGAACTCTCCATTGTATGACCAGGAGTGTGCAATAGCGTAATGGTAATATCACCTACTTTAAAAACCTGATGGTCTTCTGCAATAATTGCATCGAAACTTGTTTTTGCAGTTGGGCCATAAACAATTTTTCCCCCTGTTTTTTCTGCTAAAGTTACGTGTCCGCTTACAAAATCAGCATGAAAATGTGTTTCGAATATATACTTAATTTTTGCATTGTTTTTTGCAGCACTATCAATGTAATCTTGAACTTCTCTTAACGGATCTATAATTGCAACTTCACCGTTACTTTCTATATAATAAGCACCTTGTGCTAAACAACCAGTATAAATTTGTTTTATGATCATAATCTTTTAATTTAAACTTTTTTTTAAAAAAACTGTAATTTATAATTCTGCTAACAGTTTCTATGACTATTTTGTCTTTAGGTAAAGAAGTTTAATTAAAAATCCTCACTATAGAAACAAATTGAATCTCTTTTTCTTATTTATATGCCTGATGAATGTATTTTGCATATTTCTCTTGATGTTTTCTATCACCTGTTTCAAAAAATTTTACGGCTTCATTTGCGCGCATAAAGAAATGATTAAGTCCTATTAACTGAAGAATTCCACTTCTAAATAGATCATCTCTAACCGGCCCTTTAACTCCGGCAAAATAAAATTTAACATCTTTTTTTTGATAGTACTTTATGCGTTCTTTTAACATTTCTACACCTGTACTATCTACTCTGTTAATGCTTTCTGCGTCTATAACAATCAATTTTAATGCCTTTCCTTTTTTAGCTGCCATTTCGTCTAAATTATCTCTAAAATAATTTGAATTCGCATAAAATATTTGAGCATCGAACCTAAAAACTAAAATTTCGTCACTGATAATAACTTCTTCAAAACGGTTTATATTTCTATAAAAATTAGAACCCGGCACTTTCCCTATTTCTGCTACATAAGGTCTTGATGTTTTATAAATTAATACAATCAAAGACAAACTAACACCAACTGCAATTCCGTATTCAATCCCCAAAAACAACGTAGCTAAAAATGTAGATAACATCAACCAAAAATCTAAATTATTAGCTTTCCATAAAAAGGCAGCTTCTTTAAAATTAATCAATCCAAAAACGGCAACAATTATAATTGCGGCTAAAACTGTTTTTGGTAAATGATAAAATAATGGTGTAAGAAATAACAGCGTTATTACTACCATCACTACAGAGATTAAAGCAGCCATTCCGGTTTTTGCACCGCTTTCTTGATTAATTGCTGAACGAGAAAAACTTGATGCGGTTGGGTACGCTTTAAAGAAAGATCCAACCATATTGCTTAATCCTAATGCTATTAACTCTTGATTAGCTCTTATTCTGTATACATCTTGCTTTGCTTCTAAAGACTTACCTATAGAAATGGTTTCTAAATACCCCACCATCACTAAGGTAAATGCAATTGGTAACAACTCTCTAATTTGATCTAAATTAAATTCTGGAATTCCAAAACCAGGCAGTCCAGAAGGAATATCTTTTACGATAGAAACATCATTAAAATTATCACCAAAATATTTCATGATAAAAATACCTAGAACAACAACAAACAGAGCGTTAGGAAGCTTTTTATTTATCCTTCGAAAAATTATGATAATCACTACGGATACCAACCCAATAAGAGTAGTATGGGTATTAAATGTATTTATTTTAAACCAAACATCTTTTAAAATATATTGAATTTGATCACTTTGTATAAAGTCTGCACCAAATAAATTTCTAAATTGATTAAAACCAATAATTAATGCCACTGCAGATGTAAATCCAGTAATTACAGGTTTAGATAAAAAATTTACTATAAAACCAAGACTAAAAAC
>JANQTQ010000268.1 GCA_030731625.1 Polaribacter sp.
ATGCATAATCGCATATATTTTTTCAAAAATATCTTCAGCAGAAGGTTTAGAAAAATAATCTCCATCTGTACCATAAGCAGGTCTGTGTGCCTTTGAGGTTAAAGTAGCTGGTTTGCTATCTAAAAACTCATAACCATTTTGATTTTCTAAAATCTCTTGTAAAATATATGCAGATGCTCCTCCAGGAACATCTTCATCAATAACGATTAACTTGTTTGTTTTTGCTAAGCTCTTTACACAATCGTGATTTAAATCAAAAGGCAATAAACTTTGTGCATCAATAATTTCTATTTCAATTCCGTCTTGTGCTAAATCTTTCGCAGCTTCTTCCACCAGGCGCAAAGTAGATCCGTAAGAAACAACTGTAATATCAATACCTTCTCTAATCGTTTCTACAACACCAATTGGCGTTTTAAATTCACCTAAATTTAGGGGTAATTCTTCTTTTAAACGATAGCCATTTAAACATTCAATTACCACTGCAGGGTCGTCTCCTTCTAATAAAGTGTTGTAAAATCCGGCTGCTTTTGTCATATTTCTAGGGACCAAAACATGAATTCCTCGTACGTTATTTATAATTCCGCCCATTGGCGAACCGGCATGCCAAATTCCTTCTAATCTGTGGCCACGAGTTCTTATAATTAGCGGAGCTTTTTGTTTGCCAAAAGTTCGGTAACGTAAAGTGGCTAAATCATCGCTCATTATTTGTAAAGCGTATAATAAATAATCTAAATATTGCACCTCTGCAATAGGTCTTAAACCTCTCATAGCTAAACCTATACCTTGGCCAATAATAGTAGCTTCTCTAATCCCCGTATCAGAAACTCTTATTTTACCATATTTATCTTGCAATCCTTCTAAACCTTGATTTACATCACCAATAAAACCAGCATCTTCACCAAAAATTAGAACATCATCATGTTTTTTAAGTATGGCGTCAAAATTATCTCTCATGATAATTCTGGCATCCACAAAGTTTTTTTCTTGAGAATAGCTTGGTTTTCTTTCTAAGACATTTTGTACACTTACATCAGAATTATTTACTAAATGTGTTGAGTATCTTTCATAGCCATTATTGATTGCTCCTTTTACAAAATTTTGTAATTCTATTTTTGCAACAAAATGTTCATCTTTTAAATAACGTAAACATTTTCTGGTTGCTACTAAAATTTCTTTTCTAGTTGGTTCTGCTATTTCTAGTAAATCTTTTCTATATTTATTTATAAAAGTACCATTTGCACTTTTGCTAGCAACTTTTTCTAATATTTCTGAAGCTACTATAAGTTCTGCTTTTATTTCATTTAAATAGGCATTCCAAGCATTTCTTTTTGCGTTGGTAACTTCTTTTTTTGCTTCTTTTTCTATGAGGATTAATTCTTCTTCAGATGCTACAAAACGTAAAGTATCTCCAGTTTCAGTTTCTAATTCGAATTCTAAAATCCATTTTCGCATTTTCGCAATACAATCATGTTTCTGTTCCCATTGCAATCTTTCTTTAGGTTTATATCTTTCATGAGAACCAGAAGTAGAATGTCCTTGAGGTTGTGTTAGCTCTTTTACATGAATTAAAACGGGTATATGTTGTTCTCTTGCAATTTTTGCTGCTTTTTGATATACATCAACTAGTTGCACATAATCCCATCCGTTAATTACAAAAATTTCATAACCATCTTTTTCTTGATCTCTTTGAAACCCATTTAAAATTTCTGATATACTTTCTTTTGTAGTTTGATGTTTTGCGTGCACAGAAATACCATATTCATCATCCCAAATACTCATAATCATGGGTACTTGCAATACTCCGGCTGCATTTATCGTTTCAAAAAACACACCTTCGCTTGTACTTGCATTTCCAATTGTACCCCAAGCTATTTCATTTCCATTAATAGAAAAATTAGTTTTATGTTGTACGCTTTTTTCGGTTCTGTATATTTTTGATGCTTGTGCTAAACCTAATAAACGAGGCATTTGGCCAGCAGTTGGAGATATATCTGCACTAGAATTGTATTGTTCGGTTAAGTTTTTCCAATCGCCATTTTCGTCTAAGCTATGCGTTGCAAAATGACCTCCCATTTGTCTACCTGCAGACATTGGATCTTCGTTTATATCTGAATGTGCATATAAACCTGCAAAAAATTGTTGCGCAGTTAATTCGCCAATTGCCATCATAAACGTTTGATCTCTATAATAACCAGATCTAAAATCGCCTTTTTTAAAGGCTTTTGCCATCGCTAATTGAGGCACTTCTTTTCCGTCGCCAAAAATTCCAAACTTTGCTTTACCCGTTAAAACTTCTCGTCTTCCTAGTAAGCTACATTCTCTACTTATTTTTGCAATTTTGTAGTCATTAAGTACTTCGTTTTTAAAATCATTAAATGTAATTTCCTGATTATTAGAAGTAACCGTTTCTTGTAGCATGTTTCTATTGGTTTTTATCTTTTACAAAGATAGTTTTTTTAATTGATATTTAAAAATATCTTGATTGTTTGAGAATATGTTAATTTAATTGTCATATTTTTTATTTTTTATGAATATAATACAAAAAAAAGAGATAAAGTTTTCACAATATCTCTTTTTAAATAAAATTTTTATTAATTTATTAAAATAGCCTGCTACAAAGATCGCCTGGTACTTGAAAATCGTCAATAACGATATTGTCTGAATTAAAAGTATAATCATAATCATAAGCAGATCCGCCAAAGTAAACTCTATACTTTTGTGGTTCACCAATACGTGCTCTGTAAATATATCCTCTACCAGACCATGTATATCCAACCCATCTCCAATACGAATATTGTCTTCCGTAATAAGTATAAGTTTCTAGTCTGTATATGTATAAAAATGGTCTTAATATCTTGTTACCACATTTTGCGGTATATTGGATATTAATATTTTTTATTTCTGGTTTTGGCGGAATTGCACTTGTAATTGCTGCTCCGTCTAATGTTATTGTACTACTGCTACAGCCATCAAAAGCTTCCGAAGTATACAATAATACTCTATCAGAATAACTACCATAATATACTTTTATTTTTAAGCTTTGGTTTGGCATATTGTAAAAACCAGACGAGTTATCTCTTGTTTTAGAGACTTGTATGCTGTTTCTGCTGATAACTTGATTGTTAATAGCGTATACTAGTTCAAACGATAGGTCGTAAAAATTATCAGAAAGTGTTGGTACTTTTGGAGCAGAAACAGTTATCGATCTTCCATAATTACAAACTCCCCAATAATGATAATCTAAATTATACCATGACAAGTGGGTTGTTGTGAATGTAATGTTCAATTTTCCAGAAGTATTCATTGAAACGGTTCCTATTTTATGGTATCACCATTGACCATCTTCATCATAAGACCAAATTGGAATTTGATCTCCAACTTTTATCGTATTTCCGGTTTCAGGATTGATATAATCACTAGGAATTTCTATACCTACACTAATTGGCTTTGAAAAGTTTTTAACTTCTTTGCCATCAATAAACATATCGATAGAAGTAAATCCTGCGGTAATAAAAGAAATGTCTTCGTTTTCTTCGCCATTTTCATCGATTACACTTAACGGCGTTAATCCTCCTGGAAAAGATGCAATTGATTCTGGTGTGTCTAAACTAAAATGCGCTACTTCACTTTTTAAAGTTCCTCCTGTTATTACGTTTCCATTTGCGTCTTGAAAAACGGTGCCAGATTCAATGGTGACTTCTGTTTTCGTAGATGCTTTAGCGGCAGGAGTTGTAATAGAATAATCTGTAGCTAAAGTATTGTTAGTTAGTGTTTCATTGTTTTCAATAAAATCAATTCCTTCTACAGTATTTAATTTATTTACAATATTAATAGACTTTGTAACTAAAGTATCTTCTGGAAACAATATCAAAGGAAGCGTAGTTGTTAAATAATCATCCCCACTAATTTTAAGTAATACTTTTAAAGGTTCTGAACTAGCATGATTTGGGTTTACGGCCAAAGCGATATTACCATCAATTACTTTTAAATTACTAATGTTTTCTCCTGAATTTGTAACAAATTTGCTTGCGTCTGCACCAATTAATTCTACTTTTAATTTATTAGCCCCTTCAATGTTTTCTGGGTTTACGATGTCTAATACGTTAATAAGTGCTTCTTGTTTTAAAATATTGTTAGATATAGTAATGTCTACACTATCTGTTACACCTTCTATATCGCAACTTAAAGCGAACAACGTCAAAAAAGACATTGCAATAAATAATTTGAATTTTTTCATAATGTTTTTTTTAAAATTTATAAGCTAATCTTAATTGTATTCTTGGGATAAATTTAAAAGTTGTTAGGGCTTCTCTTAAATTATCTTCTTGCTCTGCAGTTGGTGCAAGTAAGTTTGTAGCGGTAAGTTTTACATCTGGCGATGAAGTAAAATAAGATCCAAATTCAATACCAAAACCTAGTCTTTTTTTCGGGATAGCTCTACCAAAACCGATACCTAGATATGGTGCAGCACCGCTCCAACTAATATCTGCATTAATTTCTCCAACATCGTTTTTACTAACAATAACATCTCCGAATACTACTTCTTCGGTGTATGTAACAACTCCGTTTGCATTTACGTTAGATAAATAACCTACACCAGCTGTAAGTTTAAAAGATGAATTTGTAAAAGGTAGAAATTCAATTCCAACATCGAAAATAGACACTTCTAAATTTGCGAGTAAATCTACAATGTCGTCTTTGATTTCTATATCTTCTCTTTCAAAATCTTTTAAATTGAACGAATGCCAAGCAAGTTTTGCATTTAATTTTGGGCTTAATTTTCTGGCATACTCTAATCCCAATCCTGGGGATCCGAAAGAAACAGCAAATGCATTCTTTTTTTCTGAAACACTTGTGCTATCTTGAGAATAGACCTATAAGGATAGTGTTAATAGAAAGAGGTAAAGTAAATAGTTTTTCATTTTCATAATTTTCATTTTTAATGTTTTTTATACTGGTAAAACTAAAAAAGGAAATGAAAATTTAAAATACCTATTAGTAGGTATATTTACTATTTTGTTGATTTTTATGAATATTATAAAAAACCTCTTCTAAAAAAATTATAAATTGAATTTACATCACCTGTTAATGTAAATCTTATTTTTTGCGGGTAATTATCCTGAGAAACTTCCCAACCGTTGTTAGAATAAAGTGGAAAATAGATCTCAAATATGTTGTGAACAAAGTTTAAGCGGATGCCATTATTGTATCCAAAGTAAACAGGATTGTCTTTGTTTTTTAAAAAAGCAACATCATTATAAAACTCCATCCATCGCCATAAACCAAAACTAGAATTAAATGCTAACATAAATTGGTTTGCATATCTTGTAGGTAAAACAGATTTAAAACCTCCTTCGGCAATAACAAATTGTTGACTAAAAAAACCAGTATCTTCAGATCTACCAAAATAGTTTAGCTGAAATAAATAATCATTTGCCCTGTCTAAACCAAAACTAAAATAATCTCCTTCTGTTTTATTATTTAAAAATGCACCTGCAAAAATTCTAAAATCTAATTGTGTATCTGTGGTTGATAAAGATCTAAATCTTAAATCTGCCGAAAGTTTGGTAAATTTATCTGCTGCTTCTAAACTAAAATTATATCTAAATTCTTTTATAATATCTGGATTTACATAATTATAGCTCAAATTAAAAATACTATAACTATCTTGATCTGTTCTAATATCTAACGGTGCAATTTCTTTTTCAATATGAACCAGTTTTGCAGATAAAGATTCAGAAGTAGCGTCTCTTAAGGATTTTCTTTTAAAAATAACATTTACAAAAGGTACAAATGATCTGTAAGATAATTCTGGTGCATAATCTAAAGTGGTTCCAGAAACGCCGTACATAACTCTATAAATGCTGGTTTCTTCTAAATATTGATTGTACAAAGCGGTAAACTGGCCAATTAAAGTGTTACTTTTTGTAGCATAAGATGGCGCTAATTTAACCTCTAAATTTCTTTTAATTAATGGTTTATTGTGCAGTTTAGTACCTAGTATTAAACCGTTATAAAAGTTGTAATTAACCTCTGGCTGATAAAATATTTGTGTATAATAAGGATCTTGAGCGTCTTTTATTAAGGTGAATTTTAAAGGTTTATTAAATATTTTATTTTCTAAATTTTTCCAATTGTCTAAGGTGTTTAATTCAGGATATAAGTCCTCATAATTTAAAGAAACCTTATTAAAATCTTCTTTAGGAATGGTAACAGTTTTAGAGTTTTCAATGTCTGTAAACCATTTTTTGTATTTAATTTCTTTGTCTTTTAAACCATAAAGTAAAACAGGCGCGGTAATATTTCTTTTATTTCTAATGGTTACTTCTAAGCTATCGCCTTTTGCTTTTACCTTATCAATTGTATAATCTATTTTTTTATTCGTTTTTACAAAATCATTAAAAAACCAATCGATTTCTTTGTTGGTTTTTGAAGAAAGTATGTGTTGGAAATCTAAAGTTGAAATTGTTTTTGTATGATGCTGTTGATAAAATTCTTTAATACTATTGTTTAAAATACTATCGCCCAAATATCCTTTTAAATATCTAAAACCCAATCCTGCTTTATATTTACTGGCTATTTTTCTATTAAAGTTCGATAAAGAATCTGCAGAAGTGGTTAATGCTTGATCTAAAAATTTTCTTGAAACAAATTGATGTATTAATGGATATTTAGCATTAAAATCTTGTTTAGAAATATGATAGTTTTTAAGAAACCATCTGTTAGATAATTCTCCCAATAATTTAACATCCGGATAAAATTCATCAATATATTCTAGCATTAAATAGTTCTGTAAACCGTCTAAAATCCAATAATCTGTTCGTTTATTTAAAAGCAACGTGTTTTCTATGTATTTTCTGCTTAATGCTTTAAACATGGTAACATCCCATTTAAAATAATCAGAAAAAGGGCGCAATAAATTTGGCAACTGACTTAAGCCATAAACTGGGTCTTTAGATTGCGTGATTTTGTCTACATAAATTTCTGTATGAGGGTATTTGCCTAAAAATTTTTCTATAAATAAAAGTTCTCTGTTTAAAATGGAGGTTGCTACATCTGCATCAATTTCAGCAGGAAAAAGATTTGTGTAAACGGTAGTGGTTTTAGGTTTAAACGTTTTAAATTGTTGGGTTTTATTGATGCTTAAAATGATATCAGTTTTACTTTTACCAACTAAATAATAATTTGTAAAATGTTCTTTTTCTGTTTTGTACTCGTACAAATTACTTTCTACAATATAATCTTTAGGAACATCTATTTCTACTGTAAAATCTGTGGCACTTTCATATAAATCGTCAATATTTAGGTTGCTCATTAATTGCCAACCGTTGTTAAATACTGCTGGAGTTATATACCAAAAGCGTAAATGATACCCCTCTTTTGTTTTACCATAGGATGTAAATTGCGCGTTTGGTATTTTAACTTTATAAGTTATTGCAATTTTTGCACTGTCATTAGGTTTTAGTGCGTCTGTTAAAGAAATTTTTAAAATATCTGCCTGTTTGTCTACTTCTGAAAAGTGTACATTTTCGAAATTAATACTCAGGTTTTTTATAGTTGTTGCGCCTAAATCTTTTTGTTTTGCAAAATATAAATTCTTTCTAAAATCTTTAATTAATCTTTTTGATAAAGGTGTTTTTCTATCTTTAAAACTATTTGCCCAATTATGTAAGTAAATGTTTGCTAAAATAGAATCGGATGTGTTATAATAAACAATTTCTTGTTGTATTAATAACTCATCCTTTTCTGGATTAAAGGTCGATTTTATTTTAATCTTATTTTCTTGTGCCACTGAAAATACAGATATGAAAAAACAAAAAGTAATTATAGTGAGGTAGTTTTTCAAGTTAGATTTGCAATGGTTATTGGTGATAAAAATAAAATATAAATCTTAGAAATTAGGTTTTAATTTATATTTAGTGTAAAATTTATTAAAATGATCAACAGCTTCATCTGCAGTGTCTACAACTCTAAATAGATTTAAATCTTCTTCGCTAATGTTACCTTCTGCAATAAGCGTATTTTTAATCCAATCTAGCAAACCTCCCCAAAATTTTGTTCCTATTAATACAATTGGGAAACGTCCAATTTTTTTAGTTTGTATTAGTGTAATCGCTTCAAAAAGTTCATCCATAGTTCCAAAACCTCCTGGCATTACAACAAAACCTTGAGAATACTTTACAAACATTACTTTACGAACAAAAAAGTAATCGAAATCTAAACTTTTTCCAGAATCAATCCAAGGATTATCATGTTGTTCAAAAGGTAATTCAATATTTAAACCAACAGAAAGGCCTTTTCCTCTGTTTGCACCTTTGTTACCAGCTTCCATAATTCCTGGACCTCCACCAGTAATTACACCAAAACCATTTTGCGTTAATTTAAAAGCAACTTCTTCTGCTAATAAATAATATGGATGATCTGGTTTTGTTCGTGCAGAACCAAAAATAGATACGCAAGGGCCTATTTTACTTAAGGTTTCGTATCCATGAACAAACTCGGCCATAATTTTAAAAATAGCCCAAGAATCGTTTGTTTTTACTTCGTTCCAGGTTTTTCTTTGAAGTCTTTCTCTTATTTTTCGATCGTCATTTGTCATTATATATGTTTTTTAGATTTATTTTTTTCTTTAAGATAGCTTGCTAAATTAGTACTTTTTTTAAGAAATTAACAAGCAGAGTAGATATGTTTAACAAAAAAAATTAGATTTGCTAAAATAAAAAATCTTTTATGAAAATTAGAAATGTATTGTTTGCAATCTGCTTATTCCTTTTCACGGCATTTAACTTAAATGCTCAAAATAATTCTAAAGATTATTGGAATTTAATGTTGGCCAATAACAATAAAGAGGCTTATAAAACTTTTAAAAAGTCGGAAAAAGAATTAGATACAACTATAGAACTTTTAATTAGTAACGAAATCTTAAGAAATGAAAATGGTTTTATTGATGGCGCATCCAAAGGATTTTTAGCAAAATTAACAAGCTTTAAAGATTTTGAATATTATGTGTACGCTTTGTGGAACGATCCTTTTATGTTCGAAGATTATTCAAAGACCGGTTTTCATCAAAAAAACATAAAATCTATCAATGATTTAGAGGCTTCTAAAATAGAAAACACAACCATTTTATACGGTTTAAATTATTTAAAAGGAGTTGTTGAAAGAGATCATAAAAATGTTGCAAAATATAATGAAATTGTAAAACAAATTGATGCAATTAAAGATTGGCAATTTTGTGGCGTTTTCGAAAATCTAAATAAAAGTGGATACGATACAAGCTATGAACCAGAGTTTTATGCAAAAAGCGATAAGGTTTTTGATGCCAATTCTAACGGAACAATCAACTGGTATGTGCCAAGTAAAGAGTATCAAAGAGAGCCATATCAGTTTTTTTCAAATCATTCAGAATATGGTTATGGCGTAAATTATGCGCAAACTTTTATCAATGCAGATAAAGATCAAAGAGTGCAATTAAGATTGGGTAATTCATCCGCATTTAAAGTTTGGTTAAATGATGTATTGGTGTATGAAAACGAAAACGATGTTTATACAGATCTAGATGCATATATTGTAAATGTAAATC
>JANQTQ010000269.1 GCA_030731625.1 Polaribacter sp.
CTCTTAACATTACGGTGCCTACCATTCCAGTTGCACCAACTACAGCTATTTTCATCGCCTAAAAATTTAATTATATAAATTGAGTTGCAAATATCCTAAAAATATTAACGATATAAATCACTTAAATCTGTATAATAAGACTAAAGTTTAAAATATAGCAAATAAATTGAGGATGTTTAAATTTAAACTAATTGATATAATTTTTTATTTAATTGTGATTTTACAATTATTCTGGAGCAAACATGGCTTCTTTAAAACCTTGCCATTTTATTGGGTCTCCTTGAATTGAATAATGTACAGAATTTTTAAAAATTGTAGTAAGATACCCGATTCCACTTCCTATTGCTGCAAATATTGGTGTTAATATTACAGCAGCTACAACTCCCCAATCACCACTTTGTGTTGCGCCATAAAGGGCATATCCACCTCCAGCTAAACCACCTATTAACATATTATGGCCATTAGTCCTTTTAGTTTTAATATACATAATATCTGCAGTGGCCACTGTAATAGAACTACTTCCTTTTTTTAAGATAAGAGCATCATCTGTTATATTAAGAATTTTTCCTTTTGCAATTTTTTCACCTTCATTATTGTACACTCGTACAAAGATTTTAGATTTTTTTGGTAGTTCTTGCGCAGTAATGTTTACGCATAAAAATAATGCGATTGTAAATAATAAATACTTCATAATAATAGTTTGGTTTGGTTATAAAATAGTCAAAGTGTGAATATTAGTTATTCACCTTTCGCAATTTTTTTACAAGATAGACTAATTTTGTGAACTAATTTAAATAAAAAAAACCTCCAATATATGAAGGTTCTTTTTTATTTTATAGAATTATTAGGTTGTAAATAATCCTAGATTAACTGTTTTTAAAGTAAAGCATCAATGCCATAACTTCCTTTAAGCATTCCTACTGCAAGTACAGCTGCAACACAAATAAGAAGTATACTAAGTGGGATAACTATTCTGTCTACCATGGATAATCTCTTTGCTCTAGCCTTGTCTCCAATTAAACCATTGTTATCTAAAAACATTGCTAAAGCCCATGCTAATACTGGGTTTGTAACCATTGCCATAAAAATACAAATACCTGCAGCTTGCGCACAAGCACTTTCTTTAACCATTTGAATACCAGCTTCTACCATTGGTAAAAACACACCTACTAACAATGCAATAGATCTTACCGGAGGCCAAACAGCTACATCCATAGGACTTCCTAAAATAGCTACTAGTATAACCATTATTCCTAATAGAATTGCTCCAGCTGGTATAGGTCTTTTTGCAATTGCAGCCGGAATCATATAAGTTCCCCAAGATGACGTAATGTTACCACCACCTACAGCTGTACCAACTACTTGTCTAATAGAGCACATTGTCATTGTATCATCAACATCCATTAATACTTTTTCTGTTTTTTTAGGGTAATTCATTTCTTGAAAAATACGGTGTCCTAAAAAATCTGGAGACCACATAGCTACCGCTAATATTGCAAAAGGTAATGAAGCTATAAAATGTTGTGAATTTGGCAAGCCTAACATCCAACCTTTTTCTGTACTTCCCCACCAATGTACAGGGTTTAAATTAGGTAATCCCATTTCTGTGGTAAACTGTATATCAAAACCAGCACCACCAATTAGTGCTACTGCTAAAGCGGTAACTGCACAAGCAGGAATTGCTAACCATCGTTTACCAATTCTAGCTAAATAACTATATAATATAACTGTAATCACTAGGATAATTAAACCTAAATATCCCATTGAACCTATTGCAACGGTTGATGACATTAAACCTGAACTCCAGGTTTGTATGGTTGTAATTTGACTTAATGCACCCATAAATCCTAAGAAGATAAGTAATCCACCTGCAACACCTTTGCTTGTTAAATTTACTAATCGAGAGCCTCCTTTAACAAAACTAAGGGTAAGGCCAAAAACACCAATTAAAATTGCAAGCGCTAATGGATGTGCACCTGCCAAGGCAATAGATGCAATAAGCGGAATCATAGGTCCATGATTACCGGCTAAATTAGCTCTTGGATTAAAAAAACCGGAAGCTAAAATAACAAACAGAAATGCAGGTATAATCATCTCAACTCTTGAAACTTCAATTGCAAAATCTTTACCAAGAGTTACATGGTCCCAAGCTTCGGTTAAACCTTCTGCCCAGGCCATCATTACAGAAGAATACATGGCAATAATACCAAGAGTTCCCGCTAGGGCTGGCACCAAATCTTCCCATTCAAATCTAAAGTCTCTTCCAGGAAGGTTTAATTTAAACCTTCTAGGTTTCATTATCTGCAATTCATGCTCTAGGTATTCTGATCGGCTATCAAATTCTGATGCCGGTTTATGTAGTTCTTTATAAGTTTTCATATGGTATATACTATACTTAAGGAGTATAAATTAGTTTTAATCATCTATTATTAATTTCTTTTCAAGACAACACATTATATTTCATCTAAATGAGAAGGCTAGATCAAAAAAAATATGAAGAAAAATAATAATAGTTAACTAAGTAAGGTTGGTCTTTAGAATTTAATTGATTTTTACTTTTTTAAAATAGTTACTTAAAATATCTGATGCTTCTTGTAATTCTTCCTTTGTATTTTCTCGTGCATCTTTCAATTCGTATTCCCAACCTAAAGCTTCCCATTTATGGATGCCTAATTTATGGTAAGGTTGTAACTCTATTTGCTCTATGGTTTTGTAATCTTTAAAATAATCACCTAATTGATGCAGTAACTCGGGCGTATTTGTAATACCGGGAATTAAAACATAACGTAACCACATTTTTTTACCAGAAGCTTCTCTGTGTTTTGCAAAATTGAATGTTGTTTCTTTGTTTCTTTTACCTGTAAGATATTGATAACCTTCTTCGTTCATGTGTTTAATATCTAACATAACTAAATCTGCATAATTATCTAGTAGTTCCATTGTTGGATGATTCAACATTCGACCGTTGGTATCAATGTTTGTATTTATTCCTTCTTCTTTTAATCGTTTAAAAAACGGAATTAAATTTTGTGCTTGTAATAGTGGTTCGCCACCAGAAACAGTAACACCTCCTTTAGTGCCGTAATAAGATTTCATTTTAATTACTTTTTGTACTAAATCCTCAATATGGTATTCTGTACCTCCATGAGTGTCAATAGAATCGGGATTGTGACAATAAAGACATTTTAGTTTACAACCTTGTAAAAAAATAACGGTTCTAATTCCTGGGCCATCATGAGTTCCAAAAGACTCTATTGAGTGGACATTTAATATGTTTTCTAAAGTTTTGATTTTTTGAGAAATTTAAGTGAATAAAAAAAGGGATTCAAAAAAAAAAATTAATACTTTCTTAGAAAGTAATCTCTATAAAGAGGTGATTTTATTTTTCGAATCCCTAATAAATACATAAAAGGTTTACATCGACTCGTGGAAAGAACGTGAAATTACTTCCATTTGTTGTTCTTTAGTTAATCTTATAAAGTTAACTGCGTATCCAGATACTCTAATTGTTAATTGAGGGTGATTTTCTGGATGCTCCATTGCATCTAATAAAGTTTCTTTGTCAAAAACATTTACGTTAAGGTGTTGTGCACCATGTTCAAAATATCCTGTTAAAGTAGCTGCTAAATTGTCTATTCTGTCTTCTTCTGTAGCTCCTAAAGATTTAGGAACGATTGAGAATGTATTAGAAATTCCGTCTTGAGAATCTTTATAATCAATTTTTGCAACAGAGTTTAAAGAAGCAATTGCACCGTTAGTGTCACGACCATGCATTGGGTTTGCACCAGGAGCAAAAGGAACTCCTAAAGCTCTACCATCTGGCGTTGCTCCTGTTTTTTTACCATACACTACGTTAGAAGTAATGGTTAAAACAGACATTGTTGGTGTAGCATCCTTATAAACTCTTAATTTTTTTAATTCTTCGTTAAAGTCTTCAACTGCGTTGTGAGCAAAAATATCAACTCTATCATCATCATTTCCAAATTTAGGAAATTCTCCTTCTACATTAAAATCTACAGTTAAACCTTCTTCATTTCTAACTGGTTTTACTTTAGCGTATTTAATTGCTGATAAAGAATCTGCTACAATTGATAAACCTGCAATACCATAAGCGATATTAATATCTGGGTTCGTATCAATTAAAGCCATTTGCGCTTTTTCGTAGTAGTATTTATCATGCATGTAATGAATAATGTTCATTGCATCATTATAAACTCTTGCCACACTTGTCATAGCAACTTTAAAGTTTGCCATTACTTTATCAAAGTCTAAATATTCATCTGTGTATGGTTCAATACCATCAACCATTTGAGTTCCTGTGATTTCACATTTACCACCATTAACAGCTAATAATAATGTTTTAGCTAAGTTAGTTCTTGCTCCGAAAAACTGAATTTGTTTTCCAATTTCTTGGTAAGAAACACAACAAGCAATTCCGTAATCATCAGATCCTCTGGTAGTTCTCATTAAATCATCATTTTCAAATTGAATAGATGAAGTATCAATTGCTACTTTAGAACAGAATTTTTTAAAGTTTAATGGTAATAAAGGAGACCATAAAACAGTAATGTTTGGTTCTGGTGATGGGCCTAAGTTGTATAATGTGTGTAAGAAACGGTAAGCAGTTTTAGTTACTTTAGAACGACCGTCGTTTAACATACCACCAATTGCTTCTGTTACCCAAGTTGGGTCTCCAGCAAAAATATCATCATAAGCAGCCATTCTTAAGTGACGCACCATTCTTAGTTTCATCACAAATTGATCAATGAATTCTTGTGCTTCAACTTCTGTAATTGCGCCGCTTTGTAAATCTCTTTCAATAAAAATATCTAAGAACGTAGAAACATTTCCTAAAGACATTGCAGCTCCGTCTTGCTCTTTTACAGCAGCTAAATAAGCCATATATGTCCATTGTACAGCTTCTTGTGCAGTTTCTGCAGGACGATTTAATTCTAAATTGTAGTGGTTACCCATTACAATCATATCTTTTAAAGCATTAATCTGTTCTGCTACTTCTTCTCTTAAGCGAATAACAGCATCAGACATTGGGCCTTTAATTTTTGCTAAATCTTGTTTTTTCGCTTTGATTAGCGCATCTATACCGTATAATGCAATACGTCTGTAGTCACCAATAATTCTACCACGAGCATAATTATCTGGTAATCCTGTTAAGAAACCTAAAGATCTAAATTTCTTAATTTCTGCGTTATATGCCGAAAAAACACCATCATTATGCGTTTTTACGTATTTTGTAAATAAAGTATTAATTTCGTCGCTAGGTTTAAGTCCTTGTTCTGCAAGTGCTGTTTGAACAACTTTATATCCACCAAAAGGTTTCATGGCTCTTTTTAACAGAGAATCTGTTTGTAAACCAACGATTACTTCGTTTTCTTGGTCTATATAACCAGCTTTAAAACTAGAGATTGCAGAAATAGTTTCTACATCCACAGAGTGAACTCCACCATTTTTTCTTTCAACTTCAGTAGCTTTTTTACAAGCTTCCCAAAGTTTAAGCGTTTTCTTACTTGCACCAACTAAAAATTTGTCGTCGCCTGTATAAGAAACTAGATTTTTTAAAACAAAATCTCTAACGTTTATAGTTTTGTTCCAAACACCAGTTTTGAATGCTACTTTTTTTGGTTTTTCTAAGGTTAATTCTTGTACTTCCATGATTATGTATTTTTATGTATTTATGTATTCGTAACTTAGTTACAAATTTATGGGCAATTGTTCTTTTAAAACATGATAAAAGTTAGGTTTTGTAATTATTTAAGAAAACGTTGTAGTTGTTTTTGCGTTGAAAATCAACCAAATAAAAGGTTTGTTTTTTGTTTAAAAATGGTTTTAAATAAATAAACTACCTTTGCAAAAATATTAAGTTTAACCTAATTGGTATAGCATGCAACTGTACAATAAGTTAAGCGCCATAGAACGCGCTGCATTAATTGATGAAGCTGGCAAAGACCGCATCACCATTTCTTTTTATCAATATTACAAGATAGAAAACCCACAATTATTTAGAGATAAGTTATTCCTAGAATGGAATGCTTTAGATGTTTTAGGAAGAATTTACGTTTCTTACGAAGGCATAAATGCGCAATTATCTGTGCCATCAGAAAACTTTTATGCTTTAAAAGACCAATTAGATAGTATTTCTTTTCTAAAAGATATCCGTTTAAATGTTGCTGTAGAACACGATAATAAATCATTTTTAAAGCTAAAAGTAAAAGTTAGAGACAAAATTGTTGCGGATGGTTTAAATGATGAAACTTTTGATGTTACCAACAAAGGTGTTCATTTAAATGCAAAGGAATTCAACGAAATGTTAGCAAACTCGAATACAGTTTGTGTAGATATGCGAAATCATTATGAAAGTGAAATTGGTCATTTTGAAGGTGCAATTACACCAGATGTAGATACGTTTAGAGATTCTTTAGATATTATTGAAGAAGATTTAAAAGACAATAAAGAAGATAAAAATTTATTGATGTATTGTACAGGCGGAATTCGTTGCGAAAAAGCATCCGCTTATTACAAACATAAAGGATTTAAAAATGTTTTTCAGCTTGAAGGCGGAATTATAGAATACACACGTCAGGTAAAATCCGAAGGAATAGAAAATAAATTTATTGGTAAAAATTTTGTTTTTGATCATAGAAGAGCAGAAAAAATTACAGACGATGTGGTTTCTAGTTGTCATCAATGTGGTAAGGCTTGCGATACACACACCAATTGCGCAAACGAAGCCTGTCATTTATTATTTATTCAGTGTGATGAATGTTCCGAAAAGATGGAAAACACCTGTTCTACAGATTGTCAAGAAATAATTCAGTTGTCTTTTGAGGAGCAAAAAGAGCTAAGAAAAGGCAAAGGAAATAGCAATAAGATCTTTAAAAAAGGACGTTCTGAAGTTCTAAAATTTAAAAAATAAAATCATGCAAAAAATCGAATTAATGGCGCCGGCAGGAAACTTTGAAGCTATGCAAGCTGCCTTAGATAATGGTTGTGATTCTATTTATTTTGGAGTAGAACAACTAAACATGCGTGCAAGAGCATCCATCAATTTTACCTTAGATGATTTAGAAGAAATCTCTAAAAGATGTTCTGCAAAAAATGTGAGAACGTATTTGACATTAAATACTATTATTTATGATCATGATTTATCAATTGTAAAAACATTGATAAAACGTGCAAAAGAAGCAAATATTACGGCTGTAATTGCCATGGATCAAGCGGTGATTTCTATTGCGAGAGAACAGCAAATGGAAGTTCATATTTCTACACAAATCAATATTACGAACATAGAAACAGTTAAGTTTTACAGTCTTTTTGCGGATACAATTGTATTAAGTAGAGAATTGAGTTTACGTCAAGTAAAAAAGATTACAGAAGCTATTGAAAAAGACCAAATAAAAGGACCTTCAGGTAGATTGGTTGAAATAGAAATTTTTGGTCATGGCGCTTTGTGTATGGCCGTTTCTGGTAAATGTTATATGAGTTTAAATTCGTATAATTCATCCGCAAATAGAGGCGCTTGCAAACAAAATTGTAGAAAAAAATATACAGTGATAGATCAAGAAACAGGTTTTGAAATGGAGTTGGATAATGAATACATAATGTCTCCAAAAGATTTGTGTACCATTGATTTTTTAGATCAAGTTGCAGATGCCGGAATTAAAGTTTTAAAGATTGAAGGTAGAGGTAGAGCGCCAGAATATGTTGCAAAAGTAATTAAATGTTACAGAGATGCCATTGATAGTTTGGCGGCAGGAACGTACGATAAAGAGAAAGTAATTTCTTGGATGCAAGAATTAGAAAAAGTGTACAATCGTGGTTTTTGGAATGGATATTATTTAGGACAAAAATTAGGCGAATGGAGCAAAGAATCGGGTTCAAGTGCCACTCAAAAGAAAGTGTATGTTGGTAAGGGAGAGCATTTTTTTGACAAAGCTAAAATTGGTCAGTTTAAAATTGATGCTTATGACATACATATTGGCGATACGATTTTAGTTACTGGCCCAACTACTGGTGCACAAGAAATGGAACTAAAACAAATGTTTGTAAATGATGTTCCGTCAGAAAAAGCAATAAAAGGAGATGAGGTTACGATAAAGTTAGATTTTAAAATACGAAGATCAGACAAGTTGTATAAAATTGTTAAAACTGAATTCGCAGAAAATTAATGGTTGTAATTACGCTACAAAGAAACAAATGTATTGGTTGTAATTACTGTGTAGAATTAGCGCCCAATCAGTTTCAAATGTCAAAAAAAGATGGAAAATCCGTTTTATTACATTCCACAGAAAAGAAAGGTTTTTTTACGATCAAATCTTTTGATGAATCTATTTTTGAAGCTTCAAATGAAGCAAAAAAAGCTTGCCCTGTTCATATTATTGAAGTAAAGCAGGTCTAAGAGGTTGTACAGCTTTAAGAAAAAGGAGGCATCAATTTATTGAGGCCTTTTTTTTGTCAAAAAATTAAGTTTTGCCTCTCAATAAGATTTCATATATTTACTGATTAGACTTTGTCAATTTGTGTTTTACTATCAGCTTGATAATCAATTATGAACCAAAAATAGTGTTTCGTTTTTAGAGGTTTGATTTTAGTAATAGTTTACCAAAAACCAAAAATCTATCAACTAACAACTATATTAATATATATACTTACATGGCATGTGGAAGTTGTGGTACAACAGAAAATGGTGTACCAAAAGGTTGCAAGAGTAATGGAAATTGTGGTACAGGAACTTGTGGAAGTGGAAGTGAAAAACTAGCTGTTTTTGACTGGCTTTCTAATATGACTTTGCCTAGTGGCGAAGAACGTTTTAATATTTATGAAGTCCGTTTTAAAAACGGAAGAAAACATTTCTTTAAAAATACAGAGAATTTAACCATTTCTATGGGAGATGTGGTTGCTGTAGAAAGTTCTCCTGGTCATGATATTGGTACTGTTTCTTTGGGAGGAGAGTTGGTAAAAGTGCAAATGAAAAAGCACAATATTACTGCAGATCATGAAGATGTAAAGAAAATTTACAGAAAAGCATCACAGAAAGATATAGACATTTGGCAAGCATCTAGAGATAAAGAAGAAGAAACCCAAAGGCGAGGTAGAGAAATTCTTGGACGCTTAGGTTTGCAAATGAAACTATCTGATGTTGAATATCAAGGCGATGGTAACAAAGCTACTTTTTATTATACAGCAGAAACCAGAGTAGATTTTAGACAGTTAATTAGAGATTTGGCAAGCGCATTTTCTATTCGTGTAGAAATGAAACAAGTGGGTGCAAGGCAAGAAGCTGCAAGATTAGGTGGTGTGGGTTCTTGTGGTAGAGAATTGTGTTGTTCTACTTGGTTAACAGATTTTAGAAAAGTTTCTACTTCTGCAGCGCGTTATCAGCAATTGTCTTTAAATCCTTTAAAATTAGCAGGGCAATGTGGGAAACTTAAATGCTGTTTAAATTTTGAATTAGACAGTTATTTAGACGCACTTAAATCGTTTCCTAGACAAGAACTTGTTTTAAAAACAGAAAAAGGAGAAGCCGTTTTTGTAAAGATGGATATTTTTAAGAA
>JANQTQ010000270.1:0-987 GCA_030731625.1 Polaribacter sp.
TTTTGTGTTTTTGATAATGAAAAGTTCCATCATCGTGTGTAAATTTTTTACTTTCGGTAACAGTTAAATAATAATCATCTGCTTTTGTTGCTCTAACGTCAAAAAAATAGGTTCTTCTTCCTGCTCTTAATACTTGTGAAAAAATTTCTTCTTGTTCAACTCTCTCTGCCATAATTCTTTTAAATAGTTGTTATAAATTGTTTGTTATACCTACAAATCTAATAAAATATTTTACGTAGCAATGTTAAAGATTACTTTTCTTTTTCTAAAAGTTGAAGATCATATAATTCTTTATAGTATCCATCAATTGTTATTAATTGATTGTGAGTTCCTTGTTGAATAATTTTACCGGCATCTAATACAATAATTTTATCTGCATTTTTTGCTGATGAAACTCTGTGACTAATAATAAAGGTGGTTTTATTTTTAGAAACTTTTTCTAAATTTGATAGTATTTTTTCTTCGGTTTCTGTGTCAACCGCTGATAGACAGTCATCAAAAATTAATATTTTAGGATTTTTAATAATTGCTCTCGCAATAGACACACGTTGCTTTTGTCCGCCAGATAACGTTACACCACGTTCACCAAGAATGGTTTTGTATCCGTTTGTAAACTCAATAATATTATCATGTACAACTGCATTTTTAGCAGCTTCTATAATTTCTAGTTCAGTAGCATCTTCTTTTCCGAATTTTATATTGTTCTCAATCGTATCAGAAAACAAAAAAGGATCTTGTGGTACAAAGCCAATTTGACGTCGAACATCATATAAATTAGCTTCTTTAATAGGTTTGTCATCCAATAAAATAACGCCATTTTTAGTATCATATACTCTTGCCAATAATTCAATAATTGTAGATTTTCCAGAGCCAGTTTTACCAAGAATAGCAATAGTTTCACCAGAATTTACAGTAAAATTGATATCCTTTAAAGCTGTAATATTTGTATCATCATACGTAAAAGTAACATCTTTAAAAGTAACTTTC
>JANQTQ010000270.1:997-9464 GCA_030731625.1 Polaribacter sp.
GTTTCTTTTCTGTCTGATTTAAGGACTTAAGGAAAATTCATCTCAACATAAAGTTGATAAAGTTGAACATTTCTGAGTATCCATTCTATGTTTTTTTTTTTCGTAAAAGTTACTTCTTTAAAGGTAACTTTTCCATGAATTTCTGTGGATGAATTGGTGTTATTATTAATTTCTGGAACCTGATTTAAAAATTCATTTATTCTTGCTTGTGAAGCCTCTGCTTGCTGAATCATAGAAGTTACCCAACCCACAATGGCAACGGGCCACGTAAGATAATTTACGTATAATAAAAACTGCAAAATGGTACCAGATTTAATTTCACCATTGATGTATTGCAATCCACCAACATATACAACAATAATATTACTAACACCAATTAGCAAAACCATCGTAGGATAAAATAATGCATTGGCTTTTTCTAAATGGATGTTTTTTTCTTTGTTTTCATCAGAAATTTCATCAAAATCTTTGGTCATTGAAACTTCAATTCCGTATGATTTTACAACATTTATACCCGAAAAAAGTTCTTGCGTAAATGTGGTTAATTTTGATAAGTTTTGCTGTACAACGGTACTTCTTTTATGGATGATTTTACTTAAAACAAATACAGAAACAGACAATAAAGGAAACGGCAATAAGGTATATAAAGTAAGTTTTAAATCTATTTTTACCATTTCTGTAAAACAAACGGCAAAAAGCACCAACATATTTGTGGTATACATCACTGCTGGCCCCACATACATTCTAACTTTTGTAACGTCTTCGCTAATTCTATTCATTAAATCGCCAGTTCTATTTTTTTTATAAAAATTAAGCGATAGTTTTTGGTATTGCTGATAGATTTCGTTTTTTAAATCGAACTCAATTAAGCGAGAAGTAACAATAATGGTTTGTCTCATTAAAAAAGTTAAAAATCCACTAAACAAAGCAACCCCTAAAATCATTAAAATATTGATAAAAAGTTGATGTTTTACATCGTCTAAATTTGTGGTAATTCCTTTTAAATAATCTTCTACAATATTTAGCGAATCGCCAACAATTTTTGGAACTTTTAAAGCGATGATTTTAGAAAGAACTGTAATTAAAATCCCTATTAAAAATCTCCATTTGTATTTAGAAAAGTATTTATTTAAATATTGTAGTGCTTTCAAAGAAAATGATGTTAAAATAATGAATGGCGAATATACAAGAATCAAAAAGAAATTTTTTCTTAAAAAAGTATTAAAAAGAGCTCTCCAAAACTAAAATAATACTACTTTTGCAGCGCAATAAAAATGCAAACTATTTAAGTTCTTTACAATGATTAACAGAAGACATATTCGAGTTAAAGTAATGCAATCTGTATACGCAATGCAGCAATCTAGTAATGATGATGTTATTAGAGAAGATAAATTTTTAAAACATAGTATTTTAAAAATGTTCGATTTGTATGTTTTAAACATTCAACTTTTGGTTGAAGTTCAAAAACTAGCAGCAAAAAGGATAGCGCTATCAAAAAATAAAATTCTTGCTACTCAAGAAGATTTAAAACCCAATACTAAATTTTTAGAAAATAAAGTAATCAATGCAATTGCAGAAAGCATAAGCGTTGAGAGTTATATTGAGATGAATAATCTTAACAATTGGGAGTTAGATACCGAGTATGTTAAAATTATTTTAGAAGAATTACTAAAAAGTGATGTATACGCTAAGTATATTAACACAGCAGAAAGTTCTTTTAAATTAGATAGAGCTTTTGTGGTAGATTTTTTCAAAGAAATTATTGCTCCTAATGAAAAATTAGCAGAGTATTATGAAGATAAAATGATTTCTTGGGTAGATGATATTCCTTTTGTAAATACTTGGGTTGTAAAATCGTTGAGCAAGTTTAAAGAGGTTGGTATTTTTGTAGTGGGGAGTTTGTATAAAGATAAAGATGATGAAGATTTTGTGTCTGCATTATTTAAAAAAACTGTTCTAAAACAACAAACCTACGAGCAAGATATTGCAGAGAAAACCCCAAATTGGGAAACCGATAGAATTGCAGATGTAGATATGATATTAATAAAAATGGCAATCACCGAGTTTATTAATTTCCCGTCAATACCTACAAGAGTTACTATAAATGAGTATATAGAAATATCTAAAGATTATTCTACAGAAAAAAGTAGCTATTTTATAAACGGAGTATTAGACAAAATATCGAAAGAATTTATTAGTAATAAAAGAATCGTTAAAATTGGTAGAGGCTTGTTGTAAACTATTGTTTTAGAAAATTAATTTAGTATTTTTACAAAAATTTTAATCATCATGAAAAAAATAACAATTTTATTTGCTTTTGTATTGTCTGCAACTTTTTTTACAGCTTGTAAAAATTCTGATAATGCAGCAACAAAAATAAACAAAGAAAATATTGACAATGCAAAATCTAGAGATTTAGAAATTCAAAAAGGAACAGCATCTATTTCTTTTGATAAATCTGAATTTGATTTTGGTACTGTAAATGAAGGAGATATCGTAGAAACTGTTTTTAAAGTAACAAATACTGGTAAAACAGATTTAGTGATTACAAATGCACAAGCAACATGTGGTTGTACAATTCCGGTTTGGCCAAAAGCAGCAATTAAGCCAGGTGAAACAGGAGATGTTCAAGTAAAATTTAATACAAACGGAAAACCAAACAGACAACAGAAAACAGTTACTTTAACCACGAATACAGAAGCTGGTAGAGAATTGTTAACTATTAAAGGAATGGTTACGCCAAAAGCAAATCAATAATATGTTTTTAACAATAGGATTACAATTAGGTATGGAAAATTTAGCATCAATGTTACCATTTGTAGCGATGATTGGGGTATTATATTTTTTTATGATAAGACCACAAATGAATCGTCAAAAGAAAGAAAAAGCTTTTCAAGCTGAAATTAAAAAAGGAGCAAGAGTTGTTACTTCAAGTGGTATACACGGTAAAATTGTAGAATTAAATGCAACAGAAAATACGGCAACTATAGAAACTGGAGCTGGAAAAATTGTTTTTGAACGTTCTGCAATATCAATGGAATTAAGCAAAAAATACTTAACACCAGCTGTTAAATAATTTTACATACTAGTGCCATAATTGAAGTGAGCTTTTTCTTTTTAGTAGAAGCTCACTTTTTTGTTATCCCTATTTTTCCTAGATTGCAATAAATATAAAATTAAGAGTGAAAACTTTCAAAAAAATACCAAAAACATTTATCGGCTTTTTAATTGCTTCTTTTTTTATTTGGTTGCTGATAACCTTTTCTAAAGAATATGCTACCATAATTACATATCCTGTAAAATATGTGCACATTCAGCAAGATAAGCTGCTACAAGAAGCACCAATTAAACATATTGATGTTGCTGTAAAAGCAACCGGATTTAAACTTTTTAGGTCTAAAATTAAGAGTAGAACAATTAATCTAGAATCCTCTATTTTACAACAAAAAAAAGATTCTAAGTTTTATCTTTTGGTTAAAAATCAATTTACAAAAATTCAAAAACAATTACCATCAGGTATTCAATTACAAGAAATTTTACAAGACACAATTTATTTAAATTTAGGTTTGCTAAAATCAAAAAAAGTAGCTTTAAAACCAAATTTAGATATTAAGTATCAAATAGGATATGCACTGTTAGGAGATATAAAAGTAGTGCCAGATTCTATTGTAATTTCAGGCCCAGAAGATCAATTAAAAAAAGTATCTTATCTTAACTTAAAAAAAATTAAATTAAACGATTTAAAAGAAAATTTTTCTCGTAATGTTGAGATTAACAATCAAAATAAAGACAGGAATTTTAAATTTAACATTAAAAAAGCAACTGTTTCTGGCAACGTAGAAAGATTTACCGAAGGAAAATTAAAGATTCCATTTGTTACAATAAATCTTCCTCAAGGTATTGATCTCATTACACTATCAGAAAATGTTGAAATTGTTTTTGTGGTGGCTTTATCTAATTTTTCAAAAGTTTCAGAGTCATCCTTTTTAGTTGAATGTGATTTTGAAGTATCAGAAAAAAATAATCTTACTTATTTAATTCCTAAAATAATTTCACAACCAGATTTTATAAAAAGTGTGAAGATAATTCCTAAAGAAATTGATTTTTTAATACAAAAATAAACAATGATAATTGGTTTAACGGGTGGTATTGGTAGTGGTAAAACTACAGTAGCTAAATTATTTGAGGCCTTTAATAATGTGGCAATTTACATTGCAGATGTTGAAGCAAAGTTATTAATGAATACCTCAAAAATTATTAAAGAAAAGCTTGTAAATGAATTTGGTGAGCAATCCTATATAAATGATACGCTTCATCGAAAATTTATTTCTGATATTGTATTTAAAGATGCAAGCAAATTAGCAGCTTTAAATGCTATTGTTCATCCTGAAGTTAAAAAACATTTTAAAAATTTTGTAGAAAAGAATACTGATAAAGCATACATTATATACGAGAATGCAATTCTTTTTGAAAGTAAAAGCAACCTTTTTTGCGATTTTATAATTACCGTTTACGCAGACATAAATATTAAAATTAAGCGTGTTACTTTAAGAGATACAGTTTCTAAAGAAGAAGTTATAAGTAGGATGCAAAATCAATGGAATGATGAAAAGAAATTACTTCAATCTAACTACATTATTTGCAATGAAAACCTAAATGAAACTAAGAATATCGTTAATAGTATTCATAATATTTTAACAAATAAATTAAGATACGTTTAAATATTTTAGTTCATACTGTTAAAACATTCTTAAAATTGTATTTAATTCGTTAATAATCGTTAAAAACATCAATTTCAATTTTTGAATAGCTTAATTTTGATTTATGGGTAAGAAAATGTTTGTTCTTATAGTTGTTTTAATGAGCTTTTCCTTAATAGGAATTATAGCTGTGCAATTGTATTGGATAAATAATGCTGTAGAAAGTAGAAAAGAACAGTTTAAAAATGATGTACAAAAATCTTTAGGAAGTGTTACTGAGCGAATTAATGAAAAAGAAAGGACACTTTTTGATAAAAAATTTGAAAGTATAATTGAAAGTGCTGTTTTAGCAAATGAAGCTCAAATTAAAAGTCTTTTCTTTCAAGAGATTGATACATCAAACAATCAAAAAATATCATTTGGATCTACTATTTTAGAAGAAAATTTTGAAATACCAGCAGATTTTTTAGGAAACGATTCGGTTATTTATAAGAGAGTTACCGGAAAAAAGGATTTCTTTCAATCAAAGTTAATTAAAGGACCCGATAATTTATTTTCTGCAGTAGACGAGCATAAATATTCATACACCAAAAGATTAACAAATATTGAAAAGAGTCAGTTTTCTGAATGGTTTAAAGATTATAATAGAATTAATCCTATTCATAAAAGATTAAGCAATAGAGAGTTAAATGAAACGATAAAAGACGAGTTAAAGAAAAGAAATATTAATTTAGATTTTAAATATGGCGTTTATAGCAGAGATGGTTTAGCAACAAAATTAAAGTCTGGTTATTATACTATTAATAAAAAAGATAGTTATTCATTTCCTTTATTTTTTGATTCGGAAGATGAGCCAGAATATTTATTGTTTGTAACTTTTCCTACAAAGAATGATCATATTTTATCTGGTCTTTCAAATATTTTATTACTATCAATATTTTTTATATTTATCATAATAGTAGCCTTTTCAAGTTCGTTATATCAATTAATTCAGCAGAAAAAAATATCAGAAATAAAAACAGATTTTATAAATAACATGACTCATGAGTTTAAAACGCCAATTGCAACCATCAATTTAGCGTTAGATTCTATTAAAAACCCAAAAATTATAAATGATAATGAAAAGGTTTTAAGATATGTACAAATGATTCGTGATGAAAATAAAAGGATGCATACACAAGTAGAAAATGTGTTGCGTATTTCTAGGTTAGAAAAAAATCAATTAGAAATTAGTAAGGAAATCATAGACTTACACGACATAATTGAAGATGCTATTAGCCATGTTAGTTTATTAATTAATGACAAAAACGGTACGGTAGAAACACATTTTGAAGCTATTACTGCTGAGATTTCTGGTAATGAATTTCATTTAACGAATGTAATTGTTAATATGTTAGAAAATGCTATTAAATATTCATCAGAAAGAGCACCTAAAATTGATGTATATACAGAAAGCACAAATAAATTCTTTGTATTAAAAATAAAGGATAACGGAATAGGAATGACAAAAAGTGTTCAAAAACTTGTTTTTGATAAGTTTTATAGAGAACAAAAAGGAAATATACACGATGTAAAAGGGCATGGTTTGGGTCTTGCTTATGTAAAAGAGATTGTAGAAAAACATCATGGAACAGTATTTGTAGAAAGTGAAAAAGGAGAAGGAAGTATATTCACGGTAAAATTACCTTTAATTTAAAAGCATATAAAATGGGAAGTAAAAAAATTTTATTAGTAGAAGACGATCCAAATTTTGGAACCGTTTTAAAAGATTATTTAGCGTTAAACGATTACAATGTTACACACGCAAAAGATGGTATAGAAGGTTTAATTATGTTTAAAAACAGCGATTATGATTTATGTATTTTAGATGTAATGATGCCAAGAAAAGATGGATTTTCTTTAGCGCAAGATATTAGAGTCACTAATAAAGAAGTACCAATTATTTTCTTAACTGCAAAAACATTAAAAGAAGATGTTTTAAAAGGATATTCAGTTGGTGCAGACGATTATTTAAATAAACCTTTTGATTCTGAAGTATTATTACATAAAATTAAAGCAATTTTACAAAGAAAAGAAACAGATCAATCTAAAGAATCTGAAGAGTTTGAGTTTACTATTGGTGCTCTTTTCTTTAACTCTAAGTTGCGTCATTTATCATTAGGTAATGATTCTGAGCCTGTTAAATTATCACCAAAAGAAAGTAAATTGTTACGCATGTTAGCAATTCATAAAAATGATTTGATGCCAAGAGAATTGGCGCTTACTAAGATTTGGAGAGATGATAATTATTTTACTTCTAGAAGTATGGATGTTTACATTGCCAAACTTAGAAAGTATTTAAAAGCTGATGAGAATGTTGAAATTTTAAACATTCATGGAGAAGGTTTTAGGTTGGTAGATAAAAGCTAGCAATAAATATCTTCCCAAAAATATAACTCAATTTGTAATTCAAGTTGAGTTTTTTTGTATTTTTATAGTATGGCAGAATTTATTAAATTATATAATGACAACCCTAATCAAAAACAAATAGATCAGGTTGTTAAAATCTTAAAAAATGGAGGGTTAATTATTTACCCTACAGATACTGTCTATGGTTTAGGTTGCGATATTACAAATACCAAAGCACTAGAAAAGATTGCACAAATTAAAGGGATTAAACTAGAAAAAGCTAACTTTTCTTTTGTTTGTAATGATTTAAGTCATTTATCAGATTATGTAAAACAATTAGATTCACCAACTTTTAAGCTTCTAAAACGAGCTTTACCTGGTCCGTATACTTTTATTTTACCAGGAAGTAATAATTTACCAAAAGCTTTTAAAAATAAAAAAACAGTTGGTATTCGTATTCCTGATAATAATATTGCACGAGCACTTGTAGCTAGTTTGGGAAATCCAATAGTTTCTACATCAATTAGAGATGATGATGATGTTTTAGAATACACCACAGATCCTGAATTAATTTTTGAAAAATGGAATCATTTAGTTGATGTTGTTATTGATGGTGGTTATGGAGATAATTATGCTTCTACAATTATTGATTTAACGGATGGTTCTCCTCTTGTTGTTAGAGAAGGTAAAGGAAGTATTGATATATTTTAACTAGTTTCGAAGTATTTTAGTTTGTCTGTTTGAAGGATTCTACTTTTGTGTGAAATTATGAAGAGAATAAATTAACAGTAATAAAAACTTTATTTTAAATCTGTAAACTTTTTTCTACCTAAAACAAAGTACTGCCAAACAATACTTGTATGTTGATTATAGTCAGATTTTTTCTGCAGTATTTTTCTCTTTTTTAAGAATTTATAGAAGTTTTTATAAAAACTTAAATGTGCTTTAAGAATAGCTAAAGTATGCACAGGCCTAAGTTCTAAAATAAATTTAAATCCTGCAATTCCGTCTAAACATAAACGTGAAAAAACAACGAATAAAAACCATTTTTTAGGTACATTTTTAACCACATTTAACAAGCTATTTCTAAAATTTAAAAATGTTTTATGCGGATTGGTTTCCTTTAAAGTTGCACCGCCAACATGATAAACTGAAGAAAAACCTACGTATTTTATTTTAAAACCAATATTTTGAACACGCCAACAGAGATCAATTTCTTCTTGATGCGCAAAATAATCCTCGTCAAAACCATTTAGTTGATGATATACTTTTGCACGAATAAAAAAACAAGCACCAGATGCCCAAAAAATATCTGAAACATCGTTAAACTGATTGGTATCTTTTTCTAAATCGTTAAAAACACGACCTCTGCAATATGG
>JANQTQ010000271.1:0-16926 GCA_030731625.1 Polaribacter sp.
TTCAGATTGAAAATAGTTTTTAGTTGCATCGTTGGTTAAAATATTCCAATCTCTATTAAATTCTATGGTTTCCCAACGCTGAATTGTCTCAAAGTTTTTTGCTACAAATTCATGATTGATATTAGTTTTTAATTGCCATTTTTTATCAATCAAAATTTGTTGCCAACCAACTTTTACAGCAACCGCTTTATTTTGATCATCATCAATAGAAGAAAATAAATTTGCATCATTATTGCTCAAAGCGATTTCTGAATTCAATTGCATTTTTTCTGTTGGATTGTAATCAGATTTTAAAACAAAAAACTGCGATTTTGTTGGCGCAATTAAATTTACAATCGGTTGATAATCTCCTTGATTTACGCCCACAAAAACAAAAATATTTCCAATAGCAATACTTCTATCTAAATTATAATCGCCTTTATTTGCACCAACATTTGTAAAAGTTACGTTGTATAATTCATCGCTTTCAGTGTTGGAATATTCAAAATTTTCTACAGCACCAGTTAACACTTTTTTGTACAAAATTTTATTTTCATCAAACGTGTCTAAAAAAGCACTTTCAGAAAACATAGCATCAGAATTACTACCAGCATTTGCTAAAATTTGTTTTTGTTCTGTTGATAAACTTTGCTGTATTGGTTGATTTTTTGCATCATTTTCTGAGTAAAAATATCCAGCGATATTTAATTTTTCACTTTCATAAGCAATTTCATCATAAGTTATAAAACGGGTGTAATTTCTATCAGAATATTGAAATTCTATAGCAATTCTCATATCATTTGTAACCGGAAAAGTAGTGTTAAAAGTAATTTCACCTAAATTATAATCAATAAAATAGTCTTCGTTTTCTCCACGATTAATTTGCAAACCATTAATATAAACACTTTCGCTGCCTTCAATCATAATAATTGCAGACTCGTTATTTGCGCCATAAATTTTATACGGACCTTGATTTCCTTCTGCTGCAGTAAACGTAAAACGGTTAAATTTACCTCTCACAACGGCTCCAGAAGCAGCTACTTTTAAATTGTCGTTAATGTTTGCTTCAACTTCTAAACCAGCAACTTGTTTGGTGAAATTTAAAAAATAACTTTTGTCGTTTTTCAAAGAAATATCACCAGCTCTTACACGCCAAACGTCGCTAAACATTTCAATAAAAATTCTATCGAAATCAGTAATGTTTTGCGAATATCCATTGTCTTGAATCGGAATATTGGTGTCAAAAATATTGGCTCTTAACGTAACATCTTTAGAGAGTTTTCCAGAAATTTCTAAATCTAAAGCAGCATTTGTAACTGCATTTTGATTGTTTCCAGAGGTGATTCCTCTTGTTATAAATCCCTTGGTTTCTAAACCGTCAAAAAGTTTAATTTCTGATGCTTTTTTATTCGTTGTTAAACTGTATAAAACGCCATTATTTGTGGTGTTTTGTAGGATGAGTTTTTCATCAAAAGGAGCATAGACTTTGGTAACAAATTCTGGAAATCTAAAATATTCAACTGTAATTTCTGAGTATTTTTTTGAGTCGATGATTAAAATTGCGTTGCTAAAATCTACTTTGTAATCAGAAGAAAGTAATTTGTTTTTAGAAATATCAAGGATTTTAAATTTTTGAGAATTGATAGGAACAGAATCTAACTGAATTGTATCTTTTTTTACTTCAATAGTTCTCTTTCTAAAATCTGTTGATATCGTTTGCGATTGGATAGAAAATCCAATTAGTAAAAGCAAAAGAAAAATATTTTTTTGAAGCATATAAAACAATACCTAAACAACGTAAAAATATGGTTTTTATGTTTTAGTACATTTAAATTTAAAAAAGAGATTGTTGTTTTACAGGATTTTCATGCGCTAATAACCATTTTTTACGCCAAATTCCGCCTGCATAACCCGTTAAAGAACCATCAGAACCAATAACTCTATGACACGGAATGATGATCCAAATTGGGTTTTTGCCGTTTGCAGAAGCAACCGCTCTAATGGCTTTTACATCGCCTAAAGCCGCACTTTGTTCTAAATAACTTCTAGTTTTTCCGTAAGGAATTTCTAATAAAGATTTCCAAACTTTTAGTTGAAATTTGGTTCCTTTCGGATTTACAGTTAAATTAAAACTCGCTCTTTCTCCGTTAAAATATTCTTCAAATTGTGTGATACAATCTTTTAAACAATCCGGAGTTTCTAACGTTAAAAGTTCATCGGAAATAGCATTTTCATCTAAAACAGTAACAGATTGTATTCCGTTTTCGTCTCCAATAACTTTTGCAATTCCGATGGGTGTTTTGTAATATGCGGTTTGTAAATTCAAATTATTTTTTTGATAAAAAACGACCTTCAATTCCGTAATATAAACCAATGTTTATGCTATAGCCTTTTAAAGTTGGATTAAAATTAGAGTTGCTCATAAAAATTCGGGCTCTAAAATAACTATTTCCTTCTTCTCTGATATCGAAAAGAGAAGGCGTAAAATTGACCGTTTTTTTGTTTTTTAAATCAAAATTTAAACCAAAAATAGAAGTTGCTGCAGAAGTTTCTTGTTTATCATTTTCATTTCCTACTTCACTAAGAAAAGTAAGCCCATAACCAGCAAAAGGCATGATTCTAAACTTTTTTGTTTCATAAACAGGATATCCAAAATAGCCATTTAAAAGTCCGATTGTACTTCGTTCTCCTTGCGGAATTATGAAAGAATCATCCATTAAATCGGTGTTTAATTTGCTGTTTGTGAAGTTCATATTTAAGCCCATAAAAACTTTTTTATAAGAAAATTCAAAACCAAGAGACATGGCAATTGTATTGTTAAAAACTTCATTATAAGTATCGCCATAAAAGCCAAAATCCACGCCGCCATATAAACCATACGTCCAATTACTTTTTCTAAAAT
This sequence comes from Polaribacter sp., assembly GCA_030731625.1. Classification (GTDB taxonomy): domain Bacteria; phylum Bacteroidota; class Bacteroidia; order Flavobacteriales; family Flavobacteriaceae; genus Polaribacter. The sequence goes on from JANQTQ010000271.1 coordinate 2,882, forward strand.
CTGGAATTTCAAAAGCAGGAGAAGCAGCCAATTCTTCGGATGTTCTTAAAAGCCATTGTGTTGTAACATCTTTTTGAATTCCATAATTTCCTTCTTCTTGAAAGTTATACACTTCTCTTTCTAACTGACTTTTACTGTCGCTAAATAAAGGATTTACCTCAAAAATATTATCTAACGTATAAATTCTTTTTTGTAATTTTCTTTTATGAATTTCCACAAGATTAAAAATTACCTGATTGTACTCTAAATGATGCTCATCTTTTAAATTATGATGAACAAATGATAAAGATTTATCAATATATGCTTCAGAAAAAACACCATAATACGTAACGTCATCAATCACTTTTTTATCCGTTTGATACATTAAAACATAGGCAAGGTATGTTGGATTGTTTTGCGTTGGTTGTGCTTGAAAATCGTCCCAAGTTAATTTGCCATCTTTCCAATATTTTCTATATTCTTGCGAATTTATTGTGTTAGAAAATGTGCATAAAAGTATAAGTACAAAATATTTTTTCATAGCATTAAATGTTAAAAACGTCTTTAGAATTTTGAGTCGTAATTTCTGCAATTTCATTGAAAGAGATTCCGTAAATCGTTGCTAATTTATCAACAACATTGGTAATGTAAGCGCTTTCATTTCTTTTCCCTCTAAAAGGAGTTGGCGCTAAATAAGGCGAATCGGTTTCTAAAACAATGTGTTTTAAATCTATTTCGTTTAGAAATTTATCAATCTTACCATTTTTAAAAGTGGCAACTCCGCCAATTCCAAGTTTCATATTATAAGAAATTGCTTGTTTTGCTTGTTCTAAAGAGCCTGTAAAACAATGAAAAATCCCTCTTAAATCTTCTGATTTTTCTGATTCTAAAACTTCAAAAATTTCATCAAAAGCATCTCTACAATGAATTACAATCGGTAATTTTTTTTCTTTTGCCCATTTTATTTGAGTTTTAAAAGCTTCTTGTTGTTGAATTAAAAAACTTTTATCCCAATATAAATCGATACCAATTTCGCCAATAGCATAAAAGTTTCTTTGATCCAGCCATTTTTTTACATGCGCTAATTCTTCTACATAATTTTCATTTACGTACGTAGGATGCAAACCCATCATTAAAAATACGTCATCAGGAAATTCTTTTTCTAACAAAAACATGCTTTCTGTGTGCGAAGAATCTATGGCAGGGATAAAAAAACGAGATACACCAGCGTCTTTAGCACGTTGCATCATTTCTTTTCGGTCTTCATCAAATTGCTCTGAGTATAAATGGGTATGCGTATCTGTAATCATTTTTTAGCTTGATTTTCATCAACAAAACTAATGATTTATCTGTAGTTAACTGGTATTGTATGTCATTTTATAAAACGTACCTTTGCAAAAAATTAAAAGACATGACTTTTAAAGATTTAGACCTATCAAATCAGTTGCAATATGCTATTGATGATTTGCGTTTCGAGACTCCAACGCCAATTCAAGAGCAAGCTTATACCGTTATTAGATCGGGTAAAGATGTTGTTGGAATTGCCCAAACAGGAACAGGAAAAACATTTGGTTATATGTTGCCAATTTTAAGAGATTTAAAATTCTTAAAAACGCAGCATCCAAGAGTTTTAGTTTTAGTGCCTACGCGTGAGTTGGTTTTACAAGTTGTAGAAGAAATAGAAAAATTAGCAAAGTATTTAAATGTTAGAGTTTTAGGTGTTTATGGTGGCGCTAATATCAATACTCAAAAACAAGGAATTGCACAAGGACAAGATATTATTGTGGCAACTCCGGGTCGTTTATATGATTTGGCGTTGAGCAATGTTTTAAAGCTAAAAACGATTCAGAAATTAGTAATTGATGAAGTGGATGTGATGCTAGATTTAGGGTTTAGATTTCAGCTGATGAACATTTTTGATTTGTTGCCAGAAAGAAGACAAAACATCTTATTTTCTGCTACAATGACCGAAGATGTAGATGCTTTAATTGATGATTTCTTTAAAAATCCTGAAAAAATTTCTGTGGCAGTTAGTGGAACTCCTTTAGATAATATTGAGCAAGTTTCTTACAATATTCCTAACTTTTTTACGAAAGTAAACTTGTTACATCACTTTTTAAAAGACAGACAAACCTATCATAAAGTATTAATTTTCGTTGGTTTTAAGCGAACTGCAGATTTACTTTTTAAACATTTAGAAGAAGCTTTTAATAGCGAATTGTGTATTATACATTCTAATAAAACTCAAAATTATAGAATACGTTCTATTCGTCAATTTGATGAAGGTAAAAATAGAATTTTACTAGCTACAGATGTAATGGCGCGTGGCTTAGATTTTGATAATGTAAGTCATGTTATCAATTTTGATACGCCAGAATTTCCAGAAAATTATATGCATAGAATTGGTAGAACCGGTAGAGCAGAAAAAGCAGGAAAAACTATTTTATTATCAACAGAAAAAGAACAAGAACACAAAATTTCTATTGAGGAGTTAATGGATTATAAGATTCCTGTTTTAGAACTTCCAGAAGAAGTTGAAATTTCTACACTATTAACAGAAGATGAACGCCCTAAAGAAGATAGTGAGCAATCTAAAAACAGAACAACTTTAGAGTATGTTCCTGGAGCTGCTTTTCATGAAAAGAGCGAAAAGAATAGCAAAACTAACCAAGGAGGTTCTTATAGAAGAGAAATTGCTAAAAAATATAAGAAGCCAAAAACTAGAGGAGATAAAACCTATAATTTACGTAATAAGAAAAAGTAATGCATATTTTAACAGCGCAAGAATTGCATAATTTGGCAATGAATATTGTTGGAGAAAAACTTCAAAAAATGGGGTATGAGTTTCAAGCAATTAATAGCCAGTTAAAAAGACATCCACAGTTTGTGTTATTTAAAAAAGGCGAACCTACTATATTTGTTTTGGTAAAATCGTCTAATAATTTGCAAAACCCTGATGAATATGATGTTCTTTGGATGGAAACTTTTAAAGAACATGCTAAAAAACAAAATGCTAAAGTTTGGTTTGCCGGCGTAGGGATTGCAAATGCAGAAAGTGTAGAAAATCCTGTTTTTAAAGACCAACCGTATTATGTGGCTTTCGAGGATTTTGTAAAGATTTTGGACTAGTTTCGTTTAACGGTTAATTATAAGATTTGTGCGACAGGAAAATCGGAGATTTTTCGGATGTAGCAAATCGTTTGTTGAATGTTTGTCGGTTTAAATTTTAGTTTAAATGTAAGCATAAATTTTATGAAGTGTTAGCCACAGTATTTTTTCTTTAGTTCTTGAGCTTCCTCATAACTATTGTACCCAATTAAAAGTAATCCTTCCGTGCAATTAACTTTCTTTTCTTTCAATTGTTTTCCTACATATTCTCGATACTCTGAAAATCCTTTATATTGTTTTGGGACTAACTTAATTGATTTTTTTCCATCTATATTTTTCAGTTTATCTTTAATTACCAAATTATAAATATTTCTTTCTAAAACATTTTGGTGTGCTTTACTTTCAAGTTTAAAGTTAAAAGTTCTCGTTTTAGAATTATGAGTAATTGTCAAAGAATTACTAATTCCTAAACTCCTTTTTTCTGTAGGATTTCGATAAATCATATTAATTTTCTCATTGTAGTAAGCATCTATTAGTAATTCAAAATCTGTTAATTCCTCATATTTTATTTTCTCATCATAATTTATAATCAATTCGTTCTTTTCTAATTCTATAAAACCATTTTTCTTGTTTTTAATTTTTTCAAAATCGTAAAACTGATAAAAATAAGTGAATGAAATTGCTAAAAATCCTATAAACATTATTATAAATAAAAGACTTGTTTCAGACTCAATATGAAATACAGTTTTATATATAAAAGTAAAAATCAAGCCAATTATTACTAAGAATATCCCAGATAGAAAAATCATTCGAGTATTCGAAGTTTCTTTCTTTATAATCTTATGAATATAAGCTTTGAACGTCATTCGGTTTATTGTGGCTAACTATAATGATAAGGTGAGTTTCAATTCATTTTATCAGAAGTTAAACGAAGTTAGTAGTTTTTTTTGAGAAAGTCAAGTTATATAAATCATCTAAAAAAGTAAAACCCAACTCGTTTGAGTTGGGTTTTTAAATATATATTGGTTAAAAATTATTTACTTCCGTCTTGTTCTAATAAATCAAAGAATTGATTTAATTTAGGCATGATGATAATTTTTGTTCTTCTGTTTTTAGCTTTATTAGCAGCAGAATCATTTGGTACTAAAGGAATGTATTGACTTCTACCAGCAGCAATTAATCTTTCTGGTTGTACGCCAAATTTGTATTGTAAAATTCTAGTGATAGAAGTAGCTCTTAAAGCAGATAAATCCCAGTTATCTTGAACAAATTGAGTTTTAATAGGTGAAGAATCTGTATGACCTTCAATCATTACTTCCATTTCTGGCTGATCATTGATTACTTTTGCAATTTTTTCTAAAACAGAATATGAATTGTCATTTACATTATAGCTTCCGTTTTTGAATAAAAATTTATCAGAAATAGAGATAAATACAACTGTTTTTTCAACATTAACTTCGATGTCTTCGTCTCGAATACCATCTGTTAAGTTTTTAGTTAAATGAAATTTGATTGCAAGATTCAATGAGTCTTTTTGAGTCATTGCTTTTCTAATACCGTTTATATACTTGTCTTTCTCACTTAATTGAGAAATTACAGTTTTAATATTATCAGAAGAAGATTGTGTTAAAACTGTTAAGTTTTCAACTTGTTTTAAAGCTGTTTTTTTGTCTTCTTGTAAATATTTTATTTGTTCTAAAAGTGTGTTAATTCTCGTAGATTCTTTTTCATTGTCAATTAAACACTTTTGTAAATTTGCTTTTAAATCTACTAATTCTGTTTTTGCTAAATCATGTTGAGCTTCTAATTCAACAAATTTTTTCTTAGAAACACAAGAACTTACTAGAATTGTAGTTAGTACTAATAATGATAATTTTTTCATCTTTAATTGATTATTTTTTAGACTGCAAATTTAACAAAAGGTATTTATAAAAAGTGTGTTTTACAATAATTTATGAAAAATTTATATACTACTTTTGTAATTAAATTACAAACGTAATGAAAGTTATAAAAATAGCTGTTTTTCTTAGTGTTTTAGCAGTTTTTGCCGGCTGTAATCAGGTAAAAAAGAGTGAAGATTATACTTTAAAAGGCTACGTTTTTGGTACAAGCTACAAAATAACGTATTTAGATAGTGATAAGAACTATCAAAATTCATTAGACAGCCTGTTTTTTCTGATAAATAAATCAACTTCAACCTATATTCCTACTTCAGATATTTCTAAAATAAACGATGGAGATGCTACTGTAATTGTTGATGCTATTTTTTCTGAGGTTTTTAAAAAATCAAAAAAAATTTTTAAAGAAACAAATGGATATTTTGATCCTACTGTAGGAAATTTAGTAAATGCATACGGCTTTGGTCCTAAAAAAGAAAAGATAGATCTTACAGATGAAGAGATAAAAGTACAGATGCAGTTTGTGGGTTTGGATAATGTTACTTTGGATGACGGGAAAATTGTAAAAAAATATCCAGAAATATATTTAGATTTTAATTCTATTGCCAAAGGATTTGCAATTGACATTGTAGCTCGTTTTTTTGATGCTAAAAAAATAGAAAATTATCTAATAGAAATAGGAGGCGAAATTAGAGCAAAAGGTACTAAAGAGAATCAAAAACCATGGTTGATTAAAGTTGTAGATCCTGTAAATGCATCAGAAAACGAAGGTTTTAAAACCATAAACTTATCTGATAAATCTATGGCAACATCTGGAAACTATAGAAAATTTAGAATTTCTGAAAATGGTAAAAAATATGTGCATACGATAAATCCTAAAACGGGTTATGCTACAGAAAGTAATTTGTTAAGTGCTTCTGTAATTTCGAGTTCAGATTGTGGTGATGTAGATGCGTATGCAACTGCTTTTATGGCAATGGGTTTAGAAAAAGCCAAAGAGTTTTTAGAACAACATCCAGATCTTATGGTGATATTTTTATATGTAAATTTAGACGGAGAAATAAAAGAATACACAACTTATAAATAGTTGTAAAGCAATTATTCTTTATAACAAACAGGGAGAATTTCGTTCTTCATTAAGCAAAATCGTTCTAGTTTTTCTGGAGCGATTTTTTTTGTGTAATCAATTTCATCAACTTTAAAACCTATAGATCGTAGTTTGTTAAAATAATCTTTACCGTAAATTCTTACATGATCATATTGGCCAAAAATTTTAGCACGCTCTTTTTTATCTGTAATTGAGTCGTCTTCAAAAGTGGTTTCTCGAGTAATATCTTGCGGAATTTGAAAAATGCCAAATCCGCCTTTTTTTAGCACTCTAAATAATTCTTGCATGGCTTTTGTATCGTCGGGAATATGCTCTAACACATGATTGCAAAAAACAACATCAAAAGAATTATTATCAAAAGGCAAATTGCAAATATCTGCTTTTACATCAGCAATCGGACTTTCTAAATCTGATGTTATATAATCTAGATTTTTTTGCTTTCTAAATATATCTAAAAAACATTGTTCAGGTGCAATATGTAAGGTTTTTAGTTTTCTTTCTGATGTAAAAAAAGTAGTTTCATCTCTTAAAAAAAGCCACATTAATCGATGTCTTTCGAGTGATAATGTAGATGGAGAAAGCGCATTTTCTCGCTGTTTTCCATATCCGTAAGGTAGAAATTTACGAAAACTTTTACCATCAATTGGATCTGTAAATTTATCACCTTTTAAAGAAAAAGCGATTATTGGACGCACCAAGTAACTAACTTTAATTAGCCAAGGTCTTGGGATGGTGTTTAGGATGGATTTGAAAAGAGACACGAATTACACAAATTTCACAAAAGAATTCTTTTGTAGGTTAAACTATCTTCTCCGAAATTAACTAGAAGTCCTAATTTTATTTTTGATGCCGCTAAGTAATTTAGAGTTTGCTTAACATGACTTTTAGTTAAAGATTCTATAGCTTTAATTTCTAAAACTATTTTATTATCAATAATAAAATCTGAAACGTAATAATGAGGCAATAACGTACCTTTATATTTAATGTTAAACTTAACTTCTCGTTTATAGTTGATTTTAGCATTTTTTAATTCAATTTCTAAAGCATCTCCATAAACTATTTCAGAAAATCCTTTCCCTAATTCTTTATGAACTTCCATACAAGCACCGATAATATCATAGGATTCTTGTTTGTAAATTAGAGTATTCATTTTTTTTTTTGTGAAATTAGAGAAATTAGTGTCTGATAGAGTTACTGTCTAAATTCATCCTCAACATCAGTAACAATTCCTAATGCTTCATTCACATATTTAAAAGTTGATAAAAGTTCTGGTTTGCCATTTAGAATTGCAACATCATGTTCAAAATGCGCAGAAGGTTTGTTATCAAAAGTTGTTATTGTCCAACCATCAGCATGTTGTCTAATTTTGTGAGTACCTAAGTTTGTCATTGGTTCAATAGCAACCACCATTCCTTCTACAAATTTCTTTCCTCTTCCTCTTTTTCCGTAATTTGGCATTTCTGGATCTTCGTGCATTTCACGACCCAACCCATGTCCAACCAATTCTCTTACAACACCGTAACCATGTTTTTCTGTGAACTCTTGAATAGCAAAACCAACATCACCAACTCTATTGCCAATCTTTAGTTCTCTAATACCAACATATAAACTTTCTTTGGTAACTTCCAGTAATTTTTTAGTTTCTTCTGCAATTTCACCAACAGCAAAAGTGTATGCATGATCACCATAAAAGCCATTTTTTAAAGCGCCACAATCAATAGAAATAATGTCTCCTTCTTTTAAAGGCGTTTTATTCGGAATTCCGTGAACAATTTGAGCATTCGGACTCATGCAAAGTGTGTTTGGAAAATCATATAAACCTAAAAAACCAGGAATTGCTCCTTGTTCTCTAATAAATTCTTCTGCTAGTTTGTCTAAATATAAGGTAGAAACACCAGGTTTTACTTCTTTTGCAAGCATTCCTAATGTTTTAGAAACTATTAACGCACTCTCGCGCATCAATTCTATTTCTTCTCTTGTTTTAATCTTTATCATTCTAAAAAAATTGAAAAGCAAAGTTACTATAATTATTAAGAATTAGTGTTTTAGAATATATAAACGTTGTTAAACCTTTAAAAAAATAAGACACAGATCTCACTAACTTCCACAGTTTTTACCTGTTTTGTTTGTGAAATCTATGTCTAAATTTATAGTTAGAACCTAAAGTACTATTTACTTTTATCGTAAGAATGTTTGTAAGGTTGATTTGTAACAATCTTTAAAATATCTTTCTCTAGAGTTTCTCTAGGATATTCTACATATCGACCAACTTCTTTACCCTCTTTATAAAATATAAAAGTTGGTACTCTTAAAATATTGAATCCTTCTTGAAGATTATCTGGTGTCGTTTTAGTTCTGTCAACAGTAATTAATTCAAAATTATTTTGATCAAATCCTGTTTCGTCTAAAAGCTTGAAAAAACGTGGTGTTTCTCTTCTGCTATCGCCGCACCAAGTTCCCATAAAACCTTTTATAGTATATTCTTTAAGAACATCTTTTAATTTAGCAACCGTTGCTTCGTCTAAATTGTATTCATCATATCTGCTATTAAACCATTCTTTAAAAGCATCATCAGTAAAAGATTCTTTATTAGCAACACCAATTAAATACCCATCTGCGTCTTTTTTGGCAGTTATTTCTCTAGCAATTTGCTTCACTTTCTTCACTTCTGTTTTTTTAGGTTCAACGGTTTCTGTTTCTACAACTTTTTTGGTTGTATTACAAGCCGCAAGAATTGCTATTAAAAATACTATTAAGATTTTTTTCATAGTTATAAAAGAGATTTTTGAGTCATTTCTACGGGTTGTTTAACGCCCATTAAATCTAAAATAGTAGGAGCAATATCACCTAAAACACCGCTATTTATTGATTTTATTTCATCATCAATTAAAATAAAAGGAACAGGATTTGTGGTGTGTGCAGTATGAGGAGATCCATCAGGATTCATCATTGTTTCACAGTTTCCATGATCTGCAATTAGTAAGATTGAATATCCGTTTCTTAAACCCGTTTCAATCACTTCTTTTGCACAAATATCTACAGTTTCACACGCTTTTATAGCAGCTTCCATAATTCCTGTATGACCAACCATATCGCCATTTGCAAAATTTAAACACACAAAATCTGCTTCGCCTTTTTCTAAATCTACACAAAGTGCATCTTTTAATTCGTATGCAGACATTTCTGGTTGTAAATCGTATGTGGCAACTTTTGGAGAGTTTCTTAAAATACGAGATTCACCTTCAAAAGGAGCTTCTTGACCTCCAGAAAAGAAGAAAGTTACGTGAGGATATTTTTCTGTTTCAGCAATTCTAATTTGTTTTTTTCCAGCTGCGGATAAAACTTCACCTAAAGTATTTTTAATATTATCGTTGTTGTAAATAACATTGATTCCTGTAAAAGATTCATCATACAACGTCATGGTTGTGTAATACAAATCTAACTTTTTCATGTCGTTTTCAGGAAAATCATTCTGACTTAAAGCATTCGTTAATTCTCTTCCTCTATCAGTTCTATAATTGAAGAAAATAACCGCATCACCGTCTTTTATTTGTGCTTTTGGAGATCCATCTGCATTTGTAATGATAATTGGTTTATGAAATTCATCAGTTAAACCAGCTTCATAATTTTCGTTGATCGTTGCCAAAACATCCGTAGTTTTTGTTCCAATTGCATTAACAACTCCGTCGTATGCAATTTTAACACGTTCCCATCTATTATCTCTATCCATTGCATAATAACGTCCAGTAACAGTAGCGATTTCTCCTGTACTTTGGTTCATATATTCTTGAACTTCGTTGATAAAAAACGTAGCAGATTTAGGATCGCAATCACGACCATCTGTAAACGCATGTAAATAAACATTATCTACTTTGTTTTCTTTAGCAACATCTAAAATTCCTTTTAAATGATCTATATGTGCGTGAATTCCTCCATTAGAAACCAAGCCTAATAAGTGTACGTCTTTGCTATTTTCTTTGGCATATTTAAAAGTATCTAACAACACTTTTTCTTGCCCTAACGTTTTTTCTCTAACAGCTTTATTTATTCTTGCTAAATTCTGATACACAATTCTACCAGCTCCTAAATTCATGTGTCCAACTTCAGAATTTCCCATTTGTCCTTCTGGTAAACCAACATGCTCTCCGTCAGTCCTTAATTGCGCATTAGGATACTTGTCGTATAAACTGTTGATAAATGGTGTTTTAGCATTGTAAATTGCGGATACTTTAGGGTCTTGCGTAATTCCCCATCCGTCCAAAATCATTAAAATAACTTTCTTGTTCATTGTCTTAAATTGAACAGTAAAAATAAGAAATATTTTACGGATTATATAAAATTTTAACGAAACCGATAACGTAAACTATATAGGATGAAAATTGGACAACAATGAATGTTTTTACTGATATCATAAATTGTGATAACTTTTAGAAAAATAGATTAAGAATGTTAAACGGCTGTTAAATAACGGTTTTACTGAAACACTTTTCCTTTTGAAGGGTCTTTTAGATATAACAAACAAATAATAATTAAACTAAAAACTTTATCTATCATGAAAAAATTAATCCTACCAATGTTCCTTTTCTTTTTTGCTTTTTCAACAGTAAATGCTACTAATAATGACGACGAAACGAAAGAAGTAAAATCTGAAATTACACTCGTTTATAATGTGAACGCTTTTTGTAAATTAATACAAATGGGCGATTATGATGCCGTAAAAGCACTAATTAAAACAGGAGAAAATGTGAATGCTAAATCTAATGGGTTAACGCCCTTAATGTTTGCGGCAAGACATAATAAAGCAAAAATTGCAAAATTATTAATTGATAATGGAGCGAAATTAAAAACAAAATCTGATACCGGAAATATGACCGCTTTAGACATGGCAAAAAGATCGAAAGCAATTGATGCTATAAAAGTTATAAAAGAGGCACTTTAGTATTATAAATTTGAATTAATTAATCTAAAGCAAAACAGATTATCATTTTTGATAGTCTGTTTTTTTTGTTTAAAACTTTATAAAACCGATAACGTATATAATTATACAAATTGCCACCATAAGAATAATCGCATTTCTTTTAAGTGGTTTTTTGTTTTCTTCTTGAAGTTTTTCTCTTATTCTTTTTAGTTGATGAGGAGTTGCTTTTTTATCAAAAGAGACTTGAATGTTTTTTCCTTCTTTAAAATTTTTTAATTTTTCAAAAGTTGAAACTCGTGGTCTTTTGTTATTTTTTAGACTGGTAATCATTCCTGATATTGAACTCATAGCTTAAAGAATTTACTTTATAAGTAGTTGAAAACCAGTAAATGTTACATCAGAATGGTTTTATTTATTTCTCAAGATATTTTAATCGAACTTTTAACAATAAATAATCTTGTGCAAATTACAAAATTCGTAGTTTTACAAGGTAAAATTTATCAAATCCTTAATGAAAACACATTTTGAACTTAATAAAGTAACTAAAAAGTTACCTAAACATTTACACAAGTTTATTGTAAAACAGCCTTATGAAGAATATTCCTCGCAAAATCAAGCGGTTTGGAGATATGTTATGAAAATGAATGTAGATTATTTGAGCAAAGTTGCACACAAATCCTATTTAAAAGGACTGGAAAAAACAGGGATTTCTATTGAAAATATTCCGCATATGGAAGGTATGAATCGTATTTTAAAAGAAATAGGTTGGGCTGCGGTTTCTGTAGATGGCTTTATTCCGCCAAATGCTTTTATGGAATTTCAAGCGTATAATGTTTTGGTCATTGCTTCGGATATGAGAACCATAAATCATATTGCATATACGCCAGCGCCAGATATTATTCATGAAGCAGCAGGTCATGCGCCCATCATTGCAAATCCAGAATATGCAGAATATTTAAGACGTTTTGGTGAAATAGGTAGTAAAGCAATTTCATCAGCTAAAGATTATGAAATGTATGAAGCAATTAGGCTTTTATCCATCTTAAAAGAAGATCCAAATTCATCAGAAAAAGAAATTGAAGATGCACAAGAAAAAGTAGAATGGTTGCAAAACAATATGGGCGAATTGTCTGAAATGGCACAAATTAGAAATTTGCATTGGTGGACTGTGGAATATGGATTAATTGGCACAATAGAAAATCCTAAAATTTACGGAGCAGGTTTATTATCATCTATTGGTGAAAGTGCTTGGTGTATGCAAGAAGAGGTTCAAAAATTGCTCTATTCTATTGATGCAGCAACCATTAATTTTGATATTACAAAACCACAACCTCAATTATTTGTAACACCAGATTTTGCCTATTTAAGTTTGGTTCTAGATGAATTTGCAAATACAATGGCGTTAAGAACCGGCGGTTTAAACGGCGTTAAAAAACTAATCAATTCAGAAAATTTAGGAACGGTAGAATTGTCTACGGGAATCCAAATTTCGGGAGTTTTTACAAAGGTAATTCAATACAAAAATAACAAAGTTGCGTATTTACAAACAACAGGTGCAACTGCTTTAGCAAACAGAGATAAAGAATTAATTGGTCATGGAATTACAACGCACGCTAGTGGTTTTGGTTCTCCTGTGGGTAAATTAAAAGGAATTAATTTGCCAATTGAAGATATGAGTCCGAGAGATTTAAAAGCTTACGGAATTTACGAAGGCGAATTTATGACCCTAGAATTTGAAAGCGGAGTAGCAGTAAAAGGGAAAGCAATTACTGGAACAAGAGATTTAAGAGGTAAAATTTTAATTATTTCTTTGGATGAATGCACGGTTACTTATAAAGACGAAATTCTCTTTCATCCAGAATGGGGAATTTATGATATGGCAATTGGTAAAGAAGTAATTTCTGTGTATGCTGGTGCTGCAGATGTAGCTTCTTTTGCAGATACGAGCAAAGTTTCTAAAGTAAAAACACATAAAATTAGCTATTCTGATTCAGAAAAAGAATTATATAGTTTGTATGATGAAGTAAAGTTAATACGTACTAGAAATCTAGCATCCGAAGAAAAAATAACAACTATTTTTAATCAACTAAAAGCAAAATTCGCTAATGATTGGTTATTGCTTTTAGAATTGTGTGAATTAGCGCAAAAAAATAATTTCTCTATTCAAACAACCATTTTAGAAAAATTAAATCAGTTAAAATGTAATAAAAGTTACACAAAGCTTATAGAAAATGGTTTAAATTTGTACCTCAATTAAAAAATATACAACATGGGGTTTTTTGACCTGTTTAAAAGAAAAGATATGAGTAGTGAAATTAAAGAATATTTAAATAAAGGCGCTGTAATTTTAGATGTAAGAACTCTAGATGAATGGAATGAAGGTCACACAAAAGGTGCAAAACACGTTGTTTTAACCGTAATCCCTTTAGAAATTGAAAAAATAAAAGCATGGAAAAAACCAATTATTGCTGTTTGTAGAAGCGGAGCAAGAAGCGGTCAAGCAACTCAATTTTTAAAACAACATGGTGTAGATGTTATTAACGGTGGTCCTTGGCAAAATGTGGATCAACATGTAGTTAAATAAAACTTTTTAGTGCAAACCTACTTACGTGTTTTTAAAATAAAAATCTTTGAAATTTACTAAATTAGTAATCATCTTAGGGTTCATTTTTGCATCTATTTTTATGAATGGACAGGAGAAATTAACTTTTGGTTTTCAAGGTGGTGTTAATTATTCGTCTTTAAGATTTGAAGATGATAGAATTTTTGACCACGATTCAGAAATAGGATATCTTTTTGGAATATCTACAAATTTGTATTTAGGAAAAAAAATATCTTTAGATGTTGAGCTCAATTATGAGCGTAAAAAGGTAAGTGTTTATGTGCCTGAACTTTTTATTAATTCAGTTTCATTTGGCGGAGATTTTAGAAATTTTGATATTTATGAATTTATAACATTGCCAATTATGGTAAGATACCAAATTGGCAATGAAAATTCTTTTTATGTGAAAGGAGGTCCTTTCTTAGGCTATTT
>JANQTQ010000271.1:17026-28212 GCA_030731625.1 Polaribacter sp.
TTTTAAATAAGGTTTTTCTTTTGTGCAATCATTACAGCTTCCATTTTACTGTGAACCTGTAATTTTTTGTATATATTTTCTATGTGTTTTCTAACTGTAGAAGGAGAAATAATTAAGTTGTCGGAAATTTCATTATAATTTAAACCTTTACTTAACTGAATTAAAATTTCGGTTTCTCTTTTGGTTAGTTTAATGTCATCAACTTCGTCTGTTTCGGTAGTTGATAAACTTGGATCTCTTAATAGATTTAAGGTTTTTAATGCGATGCTTGGCGTCATTGGTGCGCCTCCTTCTGTAACTTCTATAATACTTTTATGAAGATTTTCTGCGTCTATTTCTTTCAGTAAATAACCATTGGCGCCGGCTTTAATAGATTTAAAAACGCAATCGTCGTCATCTACAACGGTTAACATAATTACTTTAATATGTGGATATCTATTTTTAACTAATTCTGTAGCTTTTATACCATTCATCACTGGCATCTGAATGTCCATCAAAATAACATCTATATTGTGGTTTTCTTCTAATTTACCAATTAATTCTGCGCCATTATTTGCATGGAATTTCACAGAAATATCATCAAAAAAAGAAAGTTTTTCTTTGATCGTTTTTACTAAGAAATAATTGTCTTCTGCAATGCAAACTTTTAAACTCATAGCTTTGTAGTTTTCTTTAAAAATACAAATTATTAATTATTTTCTTTATACGCCATTTGCCGTATTTTTTAGAGCTACATTTAATAGGATTTCTGTTCCTTTATTTTCTGCAGATTTTATAGTTACAGAGCCCTTAATATCGTTCATTCTTTTTTCCATGTTAGATAAGCCATTGCCTAACTCAACCGTGTTTATATTAAAACCTTTACCATTATCTAAAATAGAAACGATAAAATGCTCATTATTTTTTGATAATTCGATTGTAATTTTTTGAGCATCAGCATATTTAATGGCATTGTTAATAGCTTCTTGTAATACCCTAAAAATATTCATACCTATTAGAGATGAAAAATTCATGTTTTTATCAATCTCATAAACAATCTCAAACTTTGTTTGTGGCACGGCAACTTTTGCTTTTTCTATAAACGATAAAACTCTTGCATGTAAATCTTCAACAGAAATGGTGCTTTTATTCATTGCCCAAATGGTGTCTCTTAATTGATGAATTGTATCGCCTGTAAATGAACTGATACTTGATAATTTGTCTTTTAATTGACTGTTTATATCTTTAGAAATGTATTTTAAATTGTCTATAGATGAAATAATAAAAGTAAGTTGAGAACCAATATTGTCATGTAAATCTCTTGAAATTTGCAAGCGTTGTTCTTGCAATCTGTTTTGAGTTTTTATGGTTGCCAGCGCGTCTTTTAAATCTAATTCTTTTTGAAGTTGTTTTCTTATAAACTTGTGCCTGTGGTAATATCCAAAAGAGATAATGCCTAAAATTAATAGTGCAGAAGCAAGTAAAATAGCATAAAAATTTCTATTTTTAATTTCTAATTCTTGCGCTAATAATTGTTCTTTTTGTTGTGAAATTTCTTTTTCTTTTTCTGAACTTTCATATTTAACTAAAAGTTCGTTGATATCTTTTGTTTTGGTACTTTCAAAAAGACTATCTTTTTTTAGATTATATTCTTCTTGATAGACATAAGCTTCTTTAAAGTTTTGTAATTTAAAAGTTACTTCAGCCAAGTATTTTAAGGCATCTACTTCAAATTCTTTAAAGTTATTTTCTTTAGAAATTTTTAAAGCTTCTGTAAGCTCTTTTTTTGCAGTAATAAATTTATTAGTAGCAATATAGGGCTTTGAAATGCCTATTTTTGCGTTAGATAATTCGTATAAATTATTGTCTTCACTAAATGCTTCTATTACGTTTAAATAGTTTGCAATAGATGCAGCATATTCTTTTAAATTATATGCTGCCGCTGCTATATTTACATCCATATAAGCTACATATCTGGTGTAACCCAAATCTGAATACATTTTTCTAGCCAATTTGCAATACGTTATTGCTTCGTTATTTTTGTTTAATTTAAGCAAAACTGCACCAATATTTCCGGTGGTAATTACAATTCCTATTGTATACTTATTTTCTTCATAAATTTTAAGTGCTTTTTTGTAATATTCTAAAACTTTTTGATACTTTTTTTGTTTCTTATAAACAATTCCAATATTTACCAAAACAGCGGGTACTTGGTCAAAATTTGTAGCATTTTTCTCATATATTTTTAGTGCTTTAAAATAGTTTTTTAAAGCGTCTAAATACTCTCCATTTTCATCCAAAACAATGCCTAAATTATTGTAAGAATCTGCCATTCCAATAGAATCCTTAATTTCTATTTTTAAGTTTAGGCTCTTTTTGTGGTAAAATAATGTACTATCTTTATTAGATTTTGAATGAAAAACATTGCCAATACTGTTGTAAGATTCTGAAATACATTTTTTATGATGTATCTCTTTGGATTTTTTTAGCGCTTTTTTTGCAAAGTACAACGCTGTATCTTGATTAGAACTTTTATATTCCCATGAAATTTCATTTAAAACACGAATTAGAACTGTGTCTTTTGCTTCACGCGATAGAAAAACAAGACTATCTAGTCGTTTATTTTGGGCAGATGATTTTATCGATAATGAACAAAAAATAATAAATATTAAAAATGATTTATGCCTGTGTTTCATAAATTCCTTACTCGAATTTAGGTGTTAAGTTAAATAATTTCTTTCAAAGAAAAATCAATATTTAAAAGATCAACTTTAATTTTCAGTAATTTATAGTGTGTTTTTAGTTCTAGTGTTTTTAGTTCTTTGGATGAATTTTGTAACGCTATAAAAAGTTTTTTTTCTGATGCAAATTCTAGGTTTAACAGATGTAATTTTTTAGTTTCTTTAGTTTTTAATTCTTGGTAATTTTTAAAAAACCACAAAATTAGCATCAAAGTAACTGGCACTAAGATAATTAAAATTTCATTTACATGTTCTGATGCTAAAAACATAATTTTAGATTGTTTTTTTGATAAATTTTAAATACACAAAACGTAGCATAATAATAACTAAAACAATCAGTAAAAAAGGGATTCCATAGATTAAAAAAGTATATAAAAAATGAATACTGAAATTTCCTATTCCATCAACTTTATAAACATTTGGCAATGCAATTTTATCAAAAGAAAGCAAATTCATTTCTTTGGATGAGAAAGCATCTATTTCATTAAAATAGTAGTTGCTTTTTTCTGTGATTTTTTTAAAGTTAAAGTTTTCTAAAGTTTCACCATAGGTAACAACAAAATTAGCATCTGGTGTTTTTCCGTAATCTGATAGAGAAAATTTTAAAATAGTATTTTCTCTATCAAAATACAGGCTTGCTGGGGAACTTGTTTTTACATTATCGATGGATAAATTG
Organism: Polaribacter sp.; assembly: GCA_030731625.1. Lineage (GTDB taxonomy): Bacteria > Bacteroidota > Bacteroidia > Flavobacteriales > Flavobacteriaceae > Polaribacter. The sequence goes on from JANQTQ010000271.1 coordinate 20,423, forward strand.
TCTTTAAATTGTGTGTAGAAAACACCTTTTTCAATAGGTGATTTCCATAAAGAACCGGTTTCTATTAAATAAATAAAGGCATTTTTTTTATCAGAATTATAGCCTTCTAAAGTGCTTGCATTATTGGTGTTTACTAAAAAATAGACTGTAAATTCCGTAATTTTATTTGGCGGAAAAGTAATTTCCCAAACATACCAATTATTGGTTTGGGCATTTTGTTTTTCATACAAAACGGTTTCTTTTCTGTTTACAAAACCCTTTATTTTATACAAATCGTCTAGAACAACTTGGTTTGCATATTCATTAAAACCGATATTTTCAAAAACAGTATTTATAGGATAACCAACCTTAATTTTTAAGGTGTCTGATGCTGTATTTTTAAAATGATACGTTCCTTTTACGGTTGCAAAGCCTTTGTAAAGTTGCATAAAAATGGCTTCAGATTTCATCTGAATTTTTTTGTAAGCAATCGTGTCTTCTGGATATAAAAGTGTAAAAGCTCCACTTCCGCCAGCATTCCAAACTCCAGGCTGTGCGGAGTTAGAAACTAGAAAACTAGCACAGATTATAAAGCCAAAAATATAGATGTATTTTTTCATCACTTTACTCTGTAAAAGCCATTAATTGTTTTTTTATTTCTGCTTTAGAAGCTTTCTCATTTTCCAATTTTTTAGCTAAAAAATCTAACATTTTAGAGTTTTCTTTAACAGATTCCATCATCAAATCAATGATCAATCGAAACAGAATTAATAAAACTGCGGCAATTACGCCCGCTTTGCCAACGACCATAAAAAAGAAAGAAATAATAACTACAAATTGTTGCACAAAAATGCGCAAATAAGGTTTTGTCATGATCTCATTCACAGAAAACAGTACGTATTTTTTGTTCTTAATAAAGTCTAAAAAGAATTTATTTAAATGCGTTAAAACAATGGCAGGTAAAACATATTTCATATCCTCTAAGTTCAGGATAATTCCGTAATTTTCTATAATATGAAAAGGTTCTTTAAAAATAGAATTGTCGTCGAAACTAAATAAGGCAAAACCAAAAATTGATTGGATAGCAACAAAAAAACCATAATGAAACAAGAAAAAAAGTATCATTACATACCCTGTAGATTTTGTAAATTTAATAGCGCAATACATTTTTAGCGCGTTAAAAACACCGATAATTAAAGTTTCTAGAAAATACACAAAAAGAATACTTAACGGACTAGCTTTACCAATGTATAAAAGAAATAAAAGGTAAATAGAACTTAGCCATATGAAGGCATTTTGTGGCGTTGGATAAAATATATTTTTTAGCATACCTGTTTTTAGAATTGTAAAAATGCAACACTTTTCTAAAAATTGATATACGTCAAATGCCGTATTTTAAAAATGGATAAACGGTAATTGTTGTGTAATTTTTGCCTTCTTTTCTTCTAAATTTTTTAGAAATTGCTGATGCTGATCTGTGTTTTCTTGAAAAGGTCTGTGTAAAATTCCTTTCTGAATGATATCAATTTCTTTCATTGTTACAGCTGTTTTTTCATCAAACCAAACATCCGTAAATTTTTGCCAAATATAATTGATGGCCGTTTTATTTGGATGAACCATGTCTTCTGCATAAAAACGATAATCACGTAATTCATCCATCATAATTTCATAACTTGGAAAATAATAGGTGTTATTTCGGGCGTCTATAACTTGATGAATTGCAGTAATTAAATGCGATTTACTTTGCGTATTTTCTATAAATCCATCTTTTAAATGTCTAATTGGCGAAACTGTAAAAAGCACGTTTATATTTGTATTTACTGATTTTAAAAGTGCAATTATGGCTTCTAATGTTTCTGTAATTTCATCAACAGTTAACAATTCTTTTAAGAATTTTTTCTGCGGAATTTTATGACAATTTGCAACAACAGTGTCTGTTTCTATAAATCTGTAAACCCAAGAAGTACCAAGCGTAATTATAATATGTGATGCTTCTTTTAATTTTTTGTTTGTTGCTAAAATGGTTGAATTTAAACTTGCTAAAAGTTCATTTTTATTTGATGAACTTAAGCTAGAATGTGCATCAAAAGAATGCCATATTTCATTTTGAAAAATAAGATCATCATCTAAATACTCATTTTCATTAATGGCATTTGTAATTAAATTTTCTATTGCTTTTGGATGAAACAGAATTCCAAATGGATTTTGAGCAGCTTGAAATTTAAAGTAGCTTAATTTATCTCCAATATTTTCTGAAAAGCAAGAACCTAACATCAATATTTTAGATTGATAATCGATTAGATTTCTGGTTTCTTTTTTTAACGGAAGTTGCGTTTGAAGTTTCATAAAATAATTGTTAATTCGAATGTGAAATTTGATTAAAATGTATTCAATTCTTCAATAATTTGATGAAAACTCGGGCGTAATTTAACTTCTGAAGCTGTACAATCAGCAATTAATTTTTGCCATTTTTTTAGAAACTGATTATTACGTTCGTTTACAGGAGCTACACTTAATAAATCTTCTAATAAACAACCAAATGCTCTTATTTCAACACGTTCAATATTTTGAGAGAGGTTTGAATTTACATCATAAAATGATGCTGCGCCAAAATCGCCAAAAAGGCAATCTGCTGTTTCGTTTATTAAGATATTGTGTGCATAAAGATCTCCGTGATTAATTCCTTTACCATGTAATTGAGCGCTGACGGAAGCAATACTTTTAGCAATTTTCAGGATTTCTTTTTCGTTAAAAACAGTTTTTTTATCAAAAACATCTCGTGTGCAAGTTTCTAAACTTGGCGGATTTCCTAAGTTTAGATAAGTAGGAGAAATGAGTTTCATTATTAATCCACTCTTATTGTTAGGGTGATTTTTAACTTTCCCTAATATTTGGATTAAATTTTCATGAAAACCACTTGAAATAGATATTTCCATTTCATCCTCTGGCAATCCATCACTCGTCATGCTTCCTTTAAAAACTTTAATGGCAACCTCTTCTTTTTTTGATTTCCAACTTGCTTTCGATATCAAACCAGAAGCACCTTCGCCTAATATTTCTTTTATTGAGAAATCATTCCAATCAAAAGAGTCAATATTTGTGGTTGTTTTAGTCTGATGAGAAATAGGATTTCCTCCAAAAGCAATCCAAGATAATTTAGGTAATTCAAACAACCAATTAGGAATCGATTTTAGGTTGTTTGCAGAAATTCTTAGGAGTTCTAAATTTACGCAATTACTCATTTCTGATGGTAATTCTTCAATTTGATTGCCAGCTATGGTACATTTTTGAAGGTGTACACAATCACCTATACTTTTAGGTATTTTTTTTATTTTATTATTCGTTAAAATCAGCCATTTTAACATGGGCGGAAATGCGTTTTCTGGCACTGTCTTAAGTTGGTTGGATTTAAAGCCAATCATATTTAGAAGCGGTAATTCCTTTAGTATTAAAGGGAATTCTGTGAATTGATTCCGTTCGAAAAATATAATTTTTAAGTACTTTAGTTTAGAAATACTATCAGGTAATTCTGATAATTGATTGTCTGATAAATCTAAAATTTCTAAAGTTTCTGAAAGTGATAGTATTTCGTTTGGAAATTGCTTTAAATCGCAAGCTAATTTTAATCTTTTTGATCCAATTAAACTTCCTGATTTTAGTTCTTCTAAAGTGTGTGTCATGTTCTTATAATAGTTTACAAATATAACTATTATTGATTTTGATGAAGATGAAAATCAATAAAAGCATTTTTTAATTGATTATAAGAAATGATTTTTTTTACTAAAATTGCATAGTAGTAAAGTGCTAATTTTTCAATTAAATAGCTTTAAGATAGCACATTATATTCTTTTAATTGTGATGCTAAAAGAATACAATGCACTTATTTTAAAATCGTCTGTTTTACACCAAATAATCTTGTGCTCTTTCTAAAGCTTTCGGAATTCCGCCAGGATTTTTACCACCTGCAGTTGCATAGAAATTTTGTCCACCTCCACCACCGTGAATCAGTTTTCCTAGTTCTCTAACTACTTTTCCAGCATCATAACCACGTTCGTTTGCCAATTCTTTAGAAATATAACAAGTTAACATTGCTTTGTCTTTTTTCTCTGAAGAAGCAAAAAGTAGAAATAAATTCGTGTGTTCTTTACCAATTGCAAAAGCAAGATTTTTAATTCCGTTTTGGTCTAAATCTATTTTAGTTGCTAAAAAAAGTACACCATTAATTTCTTGCAATTGATTTTTTAAATCTCCCGTTAAATTTTGAGCTTTATCTTTTAGTAATTGGTCAACTTGTTTTTTAAGAGATGAGTTTTCATCAATTAAATTCGTTACTGCTTTTACAGGATCGGTTGCATTATTTAAAAGGTCTTTCACTTCAAATAAAGTTTTGTTATTATCAAAATAAAAATCTTTTACAGCATCATTTGTAATCGCTTCAATTCTTCTAATTCCTGCGGCAACTGCGCCTTCAGATTTTATTTTAAAATGCCAAATATCACTTGTGTTTTTTACGTGCGTTCCTCCACAAAGCTCAATAGATTGTCCAAATTTAATAGCTCTAACTGTATCGCCATATTTTTCGCCAAACAATGCCATTGCTCCGTCATCTATTGCTTGCTGCATTGGTATATTTCTTTTTTCTATTAAAGGAAGTTTACCATCAATTCGTCTGTTTACAAAATTTTCTACTTCGCGTAATTCATCCACCGTCATTTTAGAAAAATGAGAAAAATCAAAACGTAAATATTTAGAATGCACTGCAGAACCTTTTTGCTCTACATGCGTTCCTAAAACCTCTCTTAATGCTTGGTGTAAAAGGTGCGTAGCCGTATGATTACATTCTGTTCTATGTCTTTGTTTTGCGTCTACCGAGGCTTTAAAACGCTCGTTTACGTTTTTCGGTAAATTTTTTGTAAAATGAATAATTACATTGTTTTCTTTTTTGGTGTCTAGAATGTAAACAACATCACCTTGCGGAGTTTCTAAATATCCTTTATCACCGACTTGACCACCACCTTCTGGGTAAAACGGAGTTAAATTAAAAACAAGTTGATACATTTCGCCGTCTTTTTTAGAGGTTACTTTTCTGTATCGGGTTAACTTTACGGTAGTTTCTAAGGTGTCATAACCAACAAATTCTTCTATAGCATCGTCGTTTAAAATAGTCCAATCTTCTGTAGACATTTCGCTGGCAGCTCTAGATCTGTTTTTTTGTTTTTGAAGTTCGGTTTCAAATCCTTTTTCATCTAACGTATATCCTTTTTCTGATAAAATTAAAGCAGTTAAATCGATAGGGAAGCCAAAAGTATCGTACAATTCAAAAACTTTATCTCCAGAAATTTCTTTAGTTTTAGCTGATGCAATAATTCCATCTAACAAAATTAAACCTTGGTCTAAAGTTCTTAAAAAAGAAGTTTCTTCTTCTCTAATTACGTTTTCTATTAATTGTTTTTGAGCAATTAGTTCTGGGAACGCATCGCCCATTTTTTTACTTAAAACTTCTACTAATCTATATATAAAAGGTTCTTTTTTATCTAAAAAGGTAAAGCCATATCTAACGGCTCTTCTTAAAATTCTACGAATTACATAACCTGCACCCGTATTACTTGGTAACTGACCATCGGCAATTGAAAAAGCCACTGCTCTAACATGATCAGAAATTACACGAGTAGCAATATCTTGCTCTTTATTAGAACCATATTCTGTATTGGTTATGGTTTCAATCTCTCTAATAATTGGCGTAAAAACATCTGTATCGTAATTAGATTGTACACCTTGTAAAACCATACAAAGACGTTCAAAACCCATTCCTGTATCAATATGTTTGTTTGGTAATTCTACTAAATCGCCTGAAGCTCTGCGATTGTATTGCATAAAAACCAGGTTCCAAATTTCTACCACATGAGGGTGATCTTGGTTAATTAAAGTTCGTCCATCAACTTTTGCTTTTTCTTCTGCAGAACGAATATCAACATGAATTTCAGAACACGGTCCACAAGGTCCTTGCTCGCCCATTTCCCAAAAATTATCCTTTTTATTTCCTTTTAAAATCCGATCCTCATCTATAAATTGCTTCCACAAATCAAAAGCTTCTGTGTCCATTTTTAAATTATCAGCATCATCAGATCCTTCAAAAACAGTAACGTATAGTATGTCTTTATCTATTTTGTAAACTTCCGTTAATAATTGCCAAGCCCAAGCAATTGCTTCTTTCTTAAAATAATCTCCAAAAGACCAGTTTCCTAACATCTCAAATAAAGTGTGATGATAAGTGTCGTAACCAACTTCTTCTAAATCATTATGTTTACCAGAAACGCGTAAACATTTTTGAGAATCTGCAATTCTATTTTTTTTCGGAGTTCCGTTTCCTAAAAAGTATTCTTTAAATGGTGCCATTCCAGAATTCACGAACATTAGCGTAGGGTCATCCTTTGTTACCATTGGTGAAGAAGGTACAATTAAGTGTGATTTGTCTTTGAAAAATTGTAAAAAAGTAGCACGAATATCTTGAGATTTCATAAAAAAGAAGTTTCCAACAAGTTGGATTATGTTAATTTATTTTTAAAAAAAACTACTTAAAAAAAGCAGTTGTAAAACATTTTGTAAATTTGTGAGTTCCTAATAAAGAAGTTTTTAATTAAAAACTAATTTAAAAAACAAAAATACTACATTTAGCGATATGGCAAAAGTAAAATATTATTATGATGAGAATGCCCTTTCTTACAGAAAAATTACTGTAAATAAGAGTCGTTATTATCAAAGATTTTTTTTAATCTTTTTAGCTGTTATCATAATTGCTTTTATAGGTTTTTTAGGCTTTAGTCAAATAATAATGTCTCCAACAGCATTGGTTCAAAAAAGAGAGTTAGATAATTTGAAGTTTAATTATGAGTTGATCAGCAAAAGGCTAGATGAAAGTTCAGAAATATTATCTCAGTTACAAAAAAGAGATAATAATATTTATAGAAGTTATTTCGAAGCAAACCCAATTACAGAAGAACAGCGTAAAGCTGGTTTTGGAGGTGTAAATAGATACAAAATATTAGACGGTTACGATAATTCTGTTTTAATTAAAACCATTACAAAAGAAGTAGATATTTTGTCTAAACAGATGGTTGTACAATCTAAATCTTTAGATGAAATTATAGGTTTAGCCAAAAAGAAAGAACATATGTTGGCTTCGATACCTGCTATTCTGCCTATAAAAAAAGAAGATTTAACTTCTGTTGCGTCGGGTTATAAAATGAGAATGCATCCGATTCTTAAAATTAATAAATTTCATAAAGGGATGGATTTTACAGCTCCAACAAGAACGCCTATTTATGCTTCAGGGAATGGTAAAGTAATTAATGCAGAAAGAAGTAGCACTTATGGAAATGTTGTAATTATAAGCCATGGTTATGGGTATAAAACTATTTATGCACACATGAGTAAATTGAAAGCTAAAAGAGGGCAAACTGTAAAAAGAGGAGATTTAATAGGTTATGTGGGAAATACAGGTTTGTCTGTTGCTGCTCATTTACACTATGAAGTTCATAAAAACGGAATTGCTTTAAATCCTATTAATTTTTATTATGGAGATTTAACTTTGGATGAATTTGCTGCTTTAAGCAGATCTTCTGAAGAAAGTCAATCTTTCGATTAATTTTTTTTAGTAAAGAAACACGAAACACGAAACACGAAACAAGTTGAAAAAAAGTGAATAAGTTTCGTTAAACGTTGATTTTAACCGATTCATTTTTTTTAACTTGAACACTGAACACTGAACACTGAACACTGAACACTGAACACTGAACACTGAACACTGAACA
>JANQTQ010000271.1:28312-30716 GCA_030731625.1 Polaribacter sp.
CCGAATAATGTATATAGAATTACCCGAAAAAAGATATTACAAAATAGGAGAAGTAGCCAAAGCTTTTCAAGTAAATACCTCATTAATCCGTTTTTGGGAAAAAGAATTTGCGATTATTAAACCCAAAAAAAACGCAAAAGGGAATCGATTATTCACACAAGAAGACATTGTAAATTTTAAACTCATCTTTAATTTGGTTAAAGAAAGAGGTTTTACTTTAGAAGGAGCAAAACAAAAACTTAAGAAAAATCCAGAAGGAATTTTTAAGAATCATGAAATTATAAGCAGATTAGAAGCCGTAAAATCTGAACTACAAAAAATTAAAGATCAACTTTAAAATTCCATTTTTACTATTCGTATCTACTAGAGAAACAATTACTTAACTTTAAATTGTTTTTTAGAAGTTGTTCACTTTTTTTTACGCTTATTATGCGTGCATAATAAATTTGATTATATTTGAAGGTATCAAGGCTGTTAAATTAGCATAGAATTCCATTTTAACTCAACTTTTAAAAATCAATAGTATGCCAAAAAAGTATATAGATTTAGAGACCCTTAAATATCTGCTTTATGATATTCATAAAATAGAAGATGTACTCAAAAGAGAAAGATTTCAAGAACATGATTTAGAGTCTTTAAATATGTTTATAGATTCTGTAAAAGAATTTTCTGATAGAGAGTTGTATCCCTATTTTAAAGAAATGGATGAAACGCCTGCTTATCATAAAGACGGAACCGTAATTGTTCATAAGCAAGTAAAAACGGTTATGCAAAAATCTGGAGAAATGGGTATTATTTCGGCTTCTTTTGATTATAAAGATGGCGGTTTGCAAATCCCTTTTTCGGTAGTACAAGCTGCATTTTATATTATGGATGCCGCAAATAATAATTTACCTGGTTATCCAGGTTTAACAAGTGGATCCGCAGAATTAATTATCGAATTTGGTACTAAAGAATTAAACCAAACCTTTGTACCAAATATGCTTTCGGGTACTTGGGGAGGCACTATGTGTTTAACAGAACCTCAAGCAGGAAGTTCTTTGTCTGATATTGTAACCAAAGCAACGCCTACAGAAGATGGATTTTATAAAATAAGCGGACAAAAAATATTTATTTCTGGTGGCGATCATCAGTTTGCAGAAAATATTGTGCATTTAGTTTTGGCAAGAATTGAAGGCGCTCCTAAAGGAACAAAAGGAATATCCTTATTTGTGGTTCCTAAAAATAGACCAACATCTGATGGAACTTTAGAGTATAATGATGTAATGACCGTTGCCGATTTTCAGAAAATGGGACAAAGAGGTTATTGTACAACACATTTAGGTTTTGGAGATTCTGATGATTGTAGAGGTTGGCTTGTAGGTGAAGAACACAAAGGTTTAAAACAAATGTTTTTAATGATGAATGGCGCAAGAATTGGTGTTGGTAGAGGAGCTGCAGCAATTGCAATGGCTGCTTATAGAGCGTCTTTACAATATGCAAATGAAAGACCTCAAGGAAGAAAACTTACAAGTACAGGAAAGAAAGATCCATCAGAAAAACAAAGTTTAATCATAGAACATCCAGATGTAAGAAGGATGCTCTTATTACAAAAATCGATTGTAGAAGGTTCTTTAAGTTTGGTGATTTTAGCATCAAAATATCATGATATTAGTACTACTTCAACATCAAAAGAAGAAAAAGAAAAGTACAATTTATTGTTAGAAATGATTCTTCCTATTGTTAAAACATATCCATCAGAAGCTGGTGCAGAAGCTGTAGATAATGGTTTACAGGTTTTAGGAGGTTATGGTTTTTGTACGGATTTTAGCTTGCAACAATATTATAGAGATATTAGGATTTTTGCTTTGTATGAAGGTACAACAGGAATTCAATCTCAAGATTTGTTAGGTAGAAAAGTGCCAATGCAAAACGGAAAAGCATTAGAATTATTAGCTGCTGAAATTATGCAAACAATAATGAAGGCTTCTAAGGATGATGTATTAAAAGAATATGCAGCTATTTTAGGTGACAAATTAAAACTCTCACAAAAAGTTTTAGGTCATTTAATGCCTTTCGCCATGAAAGGAAATTATGAACGTTATTTAGCGGATGCTAATTTATTTATGGAATATTTGAGTATTGTTGTTTTAGGTTGGTTGTGGTTAGAAATGGCTGTTGATGCTAAAGTTGCTCTTTCTAAATCTGATAAAAAATATTCAGAAATTTTTTATGAAAGTAAAATTCACACCATGAAATTTTACTTTAAATACGAAGTTCCGAAAACAAATTCATTAGCAGCATCTTTAATGTCTGATGAGGTGGTAACTATTAAAAAGGATAAAGAATATATTATATAATGAATATCAAACAACAATTTAATTTAGAAAATAAAGTAGCCATTATAACAGGTTCTAGCAAAGGA
>JANQTQ010000272.1 GCA_030731625.1 Polaribacter sp.
TAGTACACGTAATTTAAAATTTTAAATAAAATATTTTTAGAATCTCATTATAAATTTGATGAGGTTTTTTATTAGGTTTTTTTTAACAAAAAAGGCAAAAGTTTTCAAAGTAAACAGCATCTAAACTTAAAGTAACAATTTATTTACAATAATTTAACAACCAAAATAATTAGATGTATGCAAAGAAAGATTGAAAACTTAATAGATGAATTTTCGCCTATTTCTTTAAAGGAAATGAATAGCGTTGCATTGATGAAAAGAACAGATACAAAATTTATAATTAATAAATCTCAATTAGCTTTAGTTTTAGAAAATTTAAAAGATGATTATAAAGTTCTAGAAATTAAAAGTGATAGAATAATGACCTATTCATCTTTATATTTTGATACGATAGGAAATAAGTTCTACAACGATCATCATAACGGAAAAGTGAATAGAACAAAAATTAGACAACGAAAATATGTTGAATCTAACCTTTGTTTTCTTGAAATAAAGCAAAAAAATGGAAAAGGTGAAACTAATAAATCGAGAATTCAAGTAGATGATTTCGAATTAGATTTAACAAAATCGTCTAAAGATTTCATTTCATCAGCTACAGACAAGGAATTTAATTTAAAACCTAGTCTCTGGAACGGATTTAATAGAATTACACTCGTAAACCTTAAAAATAAGGAACGAGTTACTTTAGATTTAAATCTTTCTTATTCTATGAATGATGTTGAAAAAGATTTTAGCAATTTAGTAATTGTAGAGTTAAAACAAGAACGATTCAATAGAAAATCAGAAGTCGTAAAAATCTTAAAATCGTTAAAGCAAAATCCGTATAGTATCAGTAAATATTGTATTGGAATGATTAGTCTTTACAACGATTTAAAATATAATATTTTCAAAAAAAAATTAATTAAAATCAATAATATAATAACTCAATAAATTATGGAATTTTTAGATATACCCCTATTTGACCAAGACTTTTTTAAAATGATGTTTAGATTTACATTAAACTTTACATTTTTAACGATTATCATTCGATTTATTTATTACCCAATTTCAAAAAGAAAGGATTACGTTTTTACCTATTATTTAATAAGTATAATTGTGTTTTTTCTGAGTTTTACATTAAAAAAATATGAAATGGATATTGGTATGGCACTTGGTCTTTTTGCCATTTTTGGTATTATTCGTTACAGAACAAATCCTGTAGATATTAAAGAAATGACCTACTTGTTTACAGTTATAGGAGTTTCAATAATTAACGCTTTGGCTAACAAAAAAATGAGTTATGCAGAAATTCTTTCAGCTAATGCAGTTATTGTTTTGGTACTTGTTTTTATTGAAAAATATTGGGCTTTAAAACAAGTAGTTTCTAAAAATATAGTGTACGAAAATATTGAAAATATAAAACCTGAAAATTACAATTTACTAAAAGAAGACTTAGAAAAAAGAACAGGAATAACTATTAATTCAATATCCGTTGGTAATGTAAATTTCTTAAAAGACGTTGCTACGCTTACCATTTTTTACTACGAAAATAAAAAGTTAACCAAATAATTACTTGAATTATGAAGATTAATAAAACAAAAAATCAATTATTTTTTAAATTGTTAGTGTTAAATGTAATTTTATTTACAAATTTAAATTACGCTCAAACAGAAGGAGATACAGATTGGGCTTCTTGGAACACAATAGGAGTAGAGTATAAATTGAATAAAAAATGGAGTTTTGGCTTAGAAGAACAATTTAGATTGAAAGAAAATTTTTCTGAAACTGATGAATTTTTTACGGAATTGAGTGCAGATTATGAGCTGTTTAATAATTTTAAATTAGGCGCAGGAATTAGATATATTAGAGAAAATGATAATGTTGGAAAAGTGCAAGGTTATGAAAATCATTTTAGATTTCAGTTAGATGCAAGTTATAAACATGACATAAATGATTTTACCATTGGTTACCGATTAAGATATCAAAATAAAAACGAATTAGGTGTTTCTTATGATGAAGGAGATTATGTGAATCAGAATGTGCGTTTTAAAACCTCTGTAGATTACAATATTAAAAATTGGCGTTTAGATCCTAAATTTTCTGCCGAAATATTTAATCAATTTCAAGAAGGAGAAGAAAATGGCTTTAATAAATATAGGTTAACTTTTGGTACCGATTATAAAATTAAGAATATAGGAGAAGTTGGCGTGTATTATAGATTTGAAAAAGAGTTAAACGTAGATGTTCCAGACACTAAAAACATTTTAGGTTTAAGTTTTATTTATAAAATTAAATAATTAACGATATTCTTATTAAAACGAATATTTTTTGATAAAAAACCTTGTTAATTAATTTTAGCAAGGTTTTTTATTGAATAATATTTACTTCAATTTCTAATGCTACACCAAATTTATGAAATATTGTTTCTTGTATTTTTTCTGCAAGCTGATAAATTTCTAATCCAGAAGCATTTCCATAATTTACTAAAACCAATGCTTGTTTTTCATGAACGCCATAATTTCCAAAACGTTTTCCTTTAAAACCAGCTTGTTCTATTAACCAACCTGCAGGAATTTTAACTTCTTCATCAGAAACTACATAACTTGGTATATTTGGATGTTCTTCTTGAATCTTTAAAAACTGAGCTTTAGAAACCACAGGATTTTTAAAAAAACTACCGCTATTTCCTATTTCTTTTGGATCTGGAAGTTTCGATTTTCTAATAGCAATTACAGCATCGGAAACATCTTTTAAGGTTGGATTTTTTATTTTTTTGGATGCTAATTCAACATCAATGGCACCATAAGAAGTATTTAGTTGATGGTTGATTTTCGTCAATTTAAAGCTTACAGAAGTAATTATATATTCCCCTTTTACTTCTTTTTTAAAGATTGAATTCCGATAACCAAAATTACATTCATCGCTAGCAAAAGAAACTAATTTACCAGTTTCAATTTGTAAAGCTTCTACTTTGGTAATGGTATCTTTAACTTCAACGCCATAAGCGCCAATATTCTGAATAGGGCAAGTACCAACATTACCCGGAATTAAAGATAAATTTTCAATTCCCCCAAAATTATTTTCAACACACCACAACACAAATTCGTGCCAATTTTCGCCAGCATTTACAGTAATAAAAACTTCGTTTTCATTTTCTCTATCAATAGAAATTCCTTTAATATCAATATGAACAACCAGATTTTCAATATCTTTTGTAAGTAACATATTACTTCCGCCAGAAATCAAAAAAATATCTTTTTCAATCTTTAAAAGTTGTTGTAATTGATAAACAGAATCAATAGAAATAAAACGTTTGGCATTTACAGAAATACCAAACGTGTTATATTTTTTTAGTGATATGTTTTGTTGAATGTTCACTTTTACTATTTATGTATTTTTAATTGCAGACAAAAGGTTTTTTAAGTGTTCGCTGCAAAAACTTACAATTTATGAATTATACTGTTTTAATGCTTTCGCTAAAATTTCTACAGATCTAATTAAGTCTTCCTTATTTAAAACGTATGCAATTCTTATTTGACTTTTTCCTTCTCCAGGAGTTGAGTAAAAACCACTTGCAGGAGCAACCATTACAGTTTCATTATTGTCACTAAATGTTTCTAAAAGCCATTGCGCAAAATGATCAGAATCTTTAACTGGTAATTCTACGACACAATAAAAAGCACCTTTTGGATTGGCAACTTTGATACCTTCAATTTTTTTCAATTCAGTAATTAACGTATTTCTTCGTTCTACATATTCTTCAATTACTTCATCAAAATAACTTTGCGGAGTGTCTAATGCAGCTTCACTTGCAATTAATGCATATGCTGGTGGACTTAAACGTGCTTGTGCAAATTTAATAGCAGTTTTAATAAAGGCTTCGTTTTTAGAAACGATACAACCAATTCTTGCACCACACATACTGTAACGTTTAGAAACAGAGTCTATTACAATTGCATTTTGCTCTAGACCTTCTAAAGATAAAACAGATGTATGTTGTAAACCGTCGTAGGTAAATTCTCTATAAACTTCATCAGCAATTAAAAATAAATCGTGTTTTAAAACAATTTGTTTTAGTTTTTCAATTTCTTCTTTAGAATATAAATATCCTGTAGGGTTTCCTGGATTACAAATTAAAATTGCTTTTGTTTTTTTAGTGATTAATTTCTCGAAATCCTCAATTTTTGGCAATGCAAAATTGTTTTCAATTGAAGAAATTACAGGAACAACAGTTACTCCAGAAGCTGTAGAAAATCCGTTATAATTTGCATAAAAAGGTTCTGGGATAATAATTTCATCACCTGGATCTGTAATACTACCTATTGTAAAAAGTAACGCTTCAGAACCTCCTGTTGTGATTACAATATTATTAGCAGTAACGTTTATATGATGATTTACGTAATAGTTAGCAAGTTTAGTTCTATATTCTTCAGAACCTTCAGAACGTGCGTATGCCAATGTTGTTATGGTATTGTTTTTCACAGCATCTAAAGCAACTTGCGGTGTTTTAATATCTGGTTGCCCAATATTTAAATGAAATACTTTTGTTCCTCTTTTTTTAGCATCTTCTGCATAAGGTACCAATTTTCTAATTGGCGATTCTGGCATTTGTATTCCTTTTTTAGATATCGCAGGCATAATATGATTTTAGATGCAAATTTGCGAAATATTTTTTAGATGCGCAGTTTAAATTTAGATTCTTTAATTGTAATATTTTAATAAAACTTTTAAAACTAGTTTCTTAATTTGTATCTTCATTAAAACTTAATTTTTCCTTTGAATAGAATATTTACATTAGTTATCATCTTTGCATTTACTTTTTCTTTTAATTTGAAGGCTCAAAATAGTTTTCGTTTTAAAGATCAACGTAAAAGTCGTCAAGTTGTTAAATTTAACCTAATTAATAATTTGATTGTAATTCCTGTAGAGATAAATGGAAAAGAATTAACCTTTATTTTAGATTCTGGTGTTACAAGAGTAATTCTATTTAATAATCTTAAAAATGATAGTATTACATTAATGGATGTCGAGGAAATTCAATTGCAAGGGCTAGGGAAAGGCGAACCTGTAGAATCTTTAATATCTAGAAATAACAAAATTTCAATTAAAAACATTACAAGTGATAACGAAGTTATTTATGTTATTTTAAATGACTATTTTGATTTATCTAGCAAAATGGGAGTAACTATCCATGGTATAATTGGGTATAATTTTTTAAAAGATTTTATAGTAAAAATTAATTATAATACTAAAAAAATTTATTTCTATAAATCCGAAAGTTATAAATATCGGAGATGTAGAAAGTGTGAAACTTTTCCGTTAGAAATTCATAGAAGAAAGCCATATATAAATGCTAAAGTTCAAATTGATACAATAGGAAACTCTTTAACAGATGTAAAATTATTAATAGATTCTGGAGGAAGTGATGCTATTTGGCTTTTTGAGAATACTAAAGAAGAAATAAAAACTCCAATACGGTTTTTTAATGATATTTTAGGAGAAGGTTTAAGTGGACATATTTATGGAAATAGAAGTAGAATTCCGAAAATTATATTAGGTAAATTTGAAATTGAAAACCCAACGGTTTCTTTTTTAGACACAATTTCAACAAAAAATGCAAGAACGTTTAGAGAACGAAATGGTAGTATTGGTGGTGGTCTTTTAAAAAGGTTTATAGTTTGGTTTGACTATCCTAATAATAAAATAACACTTAAAAAAAACGGGTCTTTTTCTAGAGATTTTAATTATAATATGACTGGTTTAGATGTTGTTTATAATGGTAAACAATTGGTGAAAGAGGAAAAATTAAAGTCAATTTCAAATGAAAACTCACTTGGCAGTAGAGGTTCTATAGATCTTATTTCAAATTATTCTTATAAGTTTAAACCATCTTTTAAAATAAAAGGTGTTTTAAAAGATTCGCCAGCAGAAAAAGCGGGATTATTAGAGGGTGATATTATTTTAAAAATAAACAATCAAGAATCACATCAATTAAATTTAAATAAAATTTTATTAAAATTTCAAGAAAGAGATCACAAAAAAATAAAAATTACAGTTGATAGAAATGGAGAAATATTAAAATTTGAATTCCGTTTACTAAAAAAAATATAATTTACTTTTTAGAATCAGTAGGGTTAAGTGCTTGATTTCTAATGTTTATTTAGGGTTTTATCGATTATTTTAAATTTAAAAATTTCGTATTTTTCTTTTTGTTTAAGTAATGCCTTAAAACGCCACCTTTTACATTATTTACATCAAATTCTAAAATAAAAGCCTCTTTGTCTAGATCATGTATTACTCGATACATTTTTTTAATATCGATTCTGTTTATAACAGAGTGTATAATGTCAAAATTTTCAACTACACCATTACTTCCAAAGCCAGAGCTGCCTTTATAAATTGTAAGTCCCACACCTAATTCTTCTATAATTGCAATTTTTATAAGGTCGTATTTTTTAGAAACAATAGTAATACCTATAAAATCTTCAAAACCTTCAATAACCGTATCTGTAACTTTTGCAGCAATTATATAGGTAAGGATAGAATACAAAGCAATTTCTGTGGATATCACAAAAGCAGTAATACTAAATAAAATAACATTAAAAACAAGTACAATTTTACCAATACTTATTCCGTATTTGTCATTTAAATAGATTCCTAAAATTTCAGAACCATCCAGAACAGAACCATTTCTAATTGCAATTCCTATTCCTGCACCAACTAATAATCCTCCAAAAATAGAAATAAGTAATTTGTCGTTCGTGATGGTTTGAAAGTTTTCTAAATGAATAAATAAAGCTAAAGTTAAGATACTAACAATAGATTTAATTACAATTCTTTTAGAAACGGTAAAAAAGCCTAAAATTAGAAAAGGAATACTAAATAATATTAATAAGTACGAAATATTAATATCTACTTGGGTTTTTACTAATAAAGCAATACCGGTTACACCTCCATCTAAAAAACCATTAGGCAAAAGAAATGCTTTTAGGCCAATACTTGCAAGTAATATTCCTATAAAAGTTTGAAAATATTCAGAAAAATATTCAATTATATTTTTAATATTCATTAGTTACTATTAGCTTTTCTTTTACATGCTAATAATGTGTTTTTTAATAACATTGCAATAGTCATTGGGCCAACGCCACCAGGAACAGGAGTAATAAATGCCGACTTTTTAGAAACTTCCTCAAAAGCAACATCACCAACTAATCTAAATCCGTTTTTCTTACTAGCATCTATTAAACGTGTAATTCCAACATCAACTACAGTAACATTGTCTTTAACCATATCTGCTTTTAAAAATTCTGGAATACCAATGGCAGCAATAATAATATCAGCTTGTAAAGTAATCTCTTTTAAGTTTTGAGTTCTACTATGACACATGGTAACTGTTGCATTACCAACTTTTCTTTTTTGTGATAATAAAATACTCATCGGACTTCCAACAATATGGCTTCTACCTAAAACAACCACGTGTTTACCCGAAGTTTCTACGTTATATCTTTCTAATAATTCTAGAATTCCAAAAGGAGTTGCAGAAATAAAAGTAGGTAGGTTTAGCGCCATTTTTCCAACATTTGTTGGATGAAATCCGTCTACATCTTTATCCGGATTAATCGCCATTATTATTTTTTGCTCATCAATATGTTTTGGTAATGGAAGCTGAACAATAAAGCCATCAATATCATTATTAACATTTAAAATTGCTATTTCTTTCAGCAATTCTTCTTCCGTAGTTTCTTCTGATAAACGAATTAAAGAAGACTCAAAACCCACTCGTTCACAAGCTTTTACTTTTGCATTTACATAGGTAATACTTGCGCCATCGTTACCAACTATAACAGCCGCTAAATGTGGTGTTTTATTTCCTTGATCTTTTAATTCCCTAACTTCTAAAGCAATTTCTTCTTTAATATCTGCTGAAGTTTTTTTTCCGTCTAGTAAAATCATTTTTCTTTTAAAATATATATTATGACTGTTGTGTTTGTTGATTTTTTTAAAAATATTTAATTGCTAATTAGTATCCTTTTTATGTCCCAAAAAGAAGGCAGCTATCAAACATTACAAAATGTATAGAAATTAAAAATTAAAAAGGCTGCTAAAAAGCAGCCAGATATTTTTATTTCATTCCTTGCATCATCTGCATCATCTTTTTGCCGCCACCGCCTTGCATCATCTTCATCATTTTACTCATTTGATTAAATTGCTTCATCAATTGATTTACTTCTTGAATGGTTGTGCCAGATCCTTTTGCAATTCTCTTTTTTCTACTTGCATTTATAGAAGTTGGTGTGCTTCTTTCATCAGGAGTCATAGAATGAATAATTGCTTCAATACCTTTAAAAGCATCATCATCAATATCTACATCTTTCATTGCTTTACCAGCTCCAGGAATCATACCCACTAAATCTTTCATGCTTCCCATCTTTTTAATTTGTTGAATCTGACTTAAAAAGTCATCAAAACCAAATTGATTTTTAGCAATCTTCTTTTGTAATTTTCTAGCTTCTTCTTCATCATATTGATCTTGAGCACGCTCAACAAGAGAAATAACATCTCCCATTCCTAATATTCTGTCTGCCATCCTGTCTGGATGAAAAACATCAATAGCATCCATTTTTTCTCCTGTACCAATAAATTTTATCGGTTTATCAACAACAGATTTAATAGATAAAGCAGCTCCACCACGCGTATCACCATCTAATTTTGTAAGTACAACACCATCAAAATTTAAGATATCATTAAAAGCTTTTGCAGTATTTACAGCATCTTGTCCAGTCATAGAATCTACCACAAATAAAGTTTCTTGCGGATTTACGGCTTTATGAATGTTAGAAATTTCTGTCATCATTGCTGTATCTACCGCCAAACGACCAGCAGTATCAATAATAACAACATTTTTGCCATTAGCTTTGGCGTGTTTTATTGCGTTTAAAGAAATTTCAACAGGATTGTTGTTGCCAACTTCTGCATAAACTTCTACGCCAATTTGTTCTCCAACAACTTGTAACTGATTTATAGCGGCTGGTCTGTAAACATCACAACCAACTAAAAGAACTTGTTTAGATTTTTTAGTTTTTAAATAGTTTGCTAATTTTCCTGAAAAAGTAGTTTTACCAGAACCTTGTAAACCAGACATTAAAATTACTGTTGGTGAGCCTCCTAAATTTACTCCAACGGTTTCGCCTCCCATTAATTCAGTTAGTTGATCTTTAACTAACTTCACCATTAATTGACCTGGATTCAAGGTAGTTAATACATCTTGACCTAATGCTTCTGTTTGTACTTTTTTGGTGAATTCTTTGGCAATTTTAAAGTTAACATCGGCATCTAAAAGTGCTCTTCTAACTTCTTTTAAAGTTTCTGCAAC
>JANQTQ010000273.1 GCA_030731625.1 Polaribacter sp.
CTTGATTTCTTAAAAATAGAAATCACATAAATATAAGTAGGGAATTAAATTACTAATGTAATTTTAGATTTTTTACCATTAAAAATAAGTTCGTTATGCATCGTTTTGCCTAACAATAATTTTCCAATTGGCGAAGAAACCGAGACAGCAAAATAAATTTCACCATCAACTTTTAGCTGACCAGCAGAAATAGATAGAAAATAATTTACTGCTTCTGTTTCAATAATACTTCCTAAATGCGCAATAGTTGAGTTTTTAGAAATATCTATTTTTGATAAAATTTCTTTCATTTCTTGAATTCCAGAAAGTTGTTGCCCAGCTTTTTCCATTTCAAGCTGCAACATTGCTCTTCCTGTTTCATGTTTATCGCCGGCAGAACTTTTAGTTTCAGATTGCAATGCTTTTTGGTTTGATGAAATAATTTCTTCAACAGTTTGTGCGCGTTTATTTACAAATGCTTCACATTGATTAAAAAGGTTTTGTTTGATGTTCATCTAGGTGTTTAAAAATACAAATCCTCCATAATTTCCATGATGTGAAGTTGAAACAGAAATGGGTAATTTTTTTTGTTTCTGATATAAAAAAGGAACGCCAAATTGATCTTTTTGGAGTTGAATATCATCAGAAAAATAAGTCAACATTTGTTGGGTTACAATTTTGGTTTTGTTGATTATTTTTTTGATAAAAAACAACTCCGAAACCAAAACATTTTTTTTATTTTTTACAGCAATACTATGAATATAGTTTTCTGATATTGAATATTTTATAAAATAAAAATCACTATCAATTTCTACACTTCCTGCTGAATTAGAAATTGTTTTACAGCTAAATTTTTTAGGTGCAAAAAATCGTTTTTGATATTCTTGAACATGGCATTTATAAGCAGCTTCTTTCATGCTCCAAAATAGCCAAACTTGTAAAAAAGGGTTTTGCGAATTTAAAATAATTTTTTGCTCTTCTGCTGTAAATTGTTTTTCTAAAAACCCTTTTCGTTGCCAATTACTTTGAGTTTTTGCCAATTGTAAATCAACAATATCATTTCCAATCATTAAGCAGATAACTTTTCTTCAATAATTGCTATTGCAGCTTTTACAGAAAGCATTTTTTCCATAGAATCGTTGTCAATTTCTATTTTAAATTCATCTTCGATGTCTAAAACAACATCTACTAAATTTGCAGAATCTATTTTTAAATCATTGATAAAATCTGTTTCTTCTGTTAAGTTTTTAAAAGCCTCTTCATCCTGAATATAAGGTTTTACAATTGCTTTTAATTTTAAGATTAATTCTTCTTTTGCCATTTTTGTATGATAATTTTCAGACCTCACAGGTTTTAAAAACCTGTGAGGTCTTTTAAGTATAAATTATTTATATTTTTTAAAGATAACACAAGCATTTACATCACCAAAACCAAAACTTGCTTTTGCTACAATATTAATGTTTTTTGCAATCATTGTAGTCGGAATTTTATCCAGAGAAATCAATGCAGAAATTTCTGGATGAATATCTTCACAATTAATATTCGGAAAAATAAATTGTTCTTTAATTTGCAATACAGAAGCAACAGATTCAATTGCTCCTGAAGCCGCTAAACAATGACCAATCATAGATTTTAACGAATTTATATACGGAAAATCATCTCCATTTCTTTGTAAAGCTTTTGTCCAGTTTTCTATTTCTAAACTATCTTTTGATGTTGCTGTTAAATGTCCATTTATCGCATCAATTTCTGTTGCTAATATTTCTGAATCTAGGATTGCATCCGTTATACATTTCTGAACAGCTTCTGCATTTGGAGCCGTTAAAGACCCGCCATTTCTTTGTCCTCCAGAATTTATATTTCCGCCTAAAACCTCTGCATAAATGATAGCTTTTCTTTCTAAAGCACTTTCTAAAGATTCTAAAACCAAAGCTGCTGCACCACTTCCAGGTACAAATCCTGATGCAGTTTCGCTCATTGGTCTAGAGCCTTTTGCAGGAGTTTCATTATGCTTGTAACTCATTACTCTCATGGCATCAAAACCACCCCAAGTATACAAACTACTGTCGCTAGAACTGCCGACTAACATGCGTTTTGCTTTTCCGTTTTTAATTCTTTCAAAACCTAATAAAAGCGCTTCTGTTCCTGTTGTACAAGCAGAAGAATTTGTAGTTACTTGATTCCCAAAACCTAAAATTCCACCCAAATAAGCCGAAATTCCACTTGCCATCGTTTGTACCACAGAAGTACTTCCTAAACGTCTTACTTTTTGTTCATCAATTAAATAAATTGCTTCTCTAAACTTCTCAATTCCAGAAGTTCCTGTTCCAAAAATTAAACCTGAATCGTAATCTAAATTTGAGTTTTCATCCACAGAAAAACCAGCATCTTTCCATGCATCAATTCCTGCCATACAACCATATAAAATACTTGTACTATTAAATCCTCTTAATTGTAAAGGCGATAAGTATTCGAGTTTCTTTTCTTCGGATATTTCTGGAATTCCACCAATACAACAAGAAAATCCTTTGTCTTTTAATTCTTGATGAAATGTAATTCCTGATGCACCTGCTTTTATAGCTTTTGTAAAATCTTGCAAGCCAACACCATTTGGTGCAACAACTCCTAAACCTGTAACTACGACTCTGTTTTTCATTTATGCTGATAAAATTTAGACACGAATTTCACTTATTACACAAAAACTACTCTTTTCTTTATTTCACAAATTGATAAAATTCTATGTAGTGAGAATCATTCCAGAAATAGTTCCTCTGCAAACCAATTCATCTTTTTCATTTATCATTTTAACTTTGCACTTTAACTTATTAAATCTAAAATATTCTTTTTCTGAAATTACAGTAACTTTTTCGTTTGGAAACACAGGTAAAAAGAAATCAACTTGATTAGAAGTTAAAGCAATTTTTGGTTTTTTATCTTCGGATAAAATAGCGTCTTTCAAAAGAAAAATACCCAAACAAACCAAACCAATTTGCGCCATTGTTTCTGTTAAAATAACACCTGGCGTTATTGGATTTTCTTTAAAATGACCTTCATAAAAAAACTCGTTGTTACTAAAAGTATAATTTCCAATAATTCCATTCTCTGAAATTTCTGTGAGTTCATCAACAAACAAAAATGGTTTTTGGTATGGAAGATTTTTTATGATTGCTGTTTGATTCATTTTTTCTGTTTATTCATCACTTTTACACTCAATTTTGTCATTTCGACCTTTTGGCAGAAATCTCATAAAAATGCTAAACTGTATGTTAATTTCTAATGAGATTTCTCCTGTCGTCGAAATGACAGCAGTGTGAATATATTCTTTCTCTCTCTCTTTTATAAATTTACCACTCCAACAAAATTCGCTGCGCAGAAAACCCAGGACCAAAACTCAACATTAAACCCCTTTCTCCTTTTACTGGGTTTCTATCCATAAAACGTTCTAAAACATATAAAACTGTGGCACTAGACATGTTTCCATACAATCGTAAAACCTCTTTTGTATCGTCTATGTTTTTACCTAAAACTCCAAATAAATCTTCTACAGTTTGTACAATTTTCTTTCCTCCAGGATGAAAAATTAAATGGTTCACATCCTCAATTGTTAAATTATTTCTTTCTAAAAAAGGATGTACAATTGCTGGAAAATGGTCTGAAATTTTTTGTGGAACTTCCTTATCTAAAATCATTTGTAAACCAGAATTTACCAAGTTAAAACCCATCATGTGTGTAGCATCGTAAAAATGATACATGGCTTCATCGATTATTTCTGGGCCTTTATCATCTTGATAAGAAGACAAAATTACTGCAGATGCTCCATCTCCAAAAATAGCGGCACTTACTATATTTGTCATCGAAAAATCTTCTAATTGAAACGTTGCTGTTGGTGCTTCTACAGCCACAACTGCAGCTCTTTTATTTGGATTCGATTTTAAAAAATTCTTTGCATAAATAATTCCTGAAACTCCTGCTGCACAGCCCATTTCTGTAACTGGCAAACGTACAATATCTTGTTTCATTTGCAGAGAATTAATCAAATATGCATCCATAGAAGGAATCATAATTCCTGTGCAACTTACTGTAATAATATAATCGATTTCTGTTGCTTTTAAATTGGCTTTATCTAAAGATTTTTTAAGTGATTGTTCTGCTAACTGTACAACTTCTCTTGCGTAAATATTGTTTTTATCTTCAAAAGAAGTCGCTGTAAAAACTTCTTCTGGGTCCATAATTGAATAGCGTTTGTCAACGCCTGCGCCTTCAAAAAGCTTGATTACTTTTCTTTTAAAACGTGTGTCTTGGTCTTGCATCCACAATTCTACAAAAGGAATTATATCTTTAGTTTCTCGATAATATTTTGGAAGTTGTTTTGCAACCGATGTTATTTTTACTTTCATATTTATCTTTTACACTGAGATTCACAGAGATTTTTCACAGAGATTCTCGGAGATTTCTATATTTTGTTTAACACGGATTTCACGGATTTTCACTAATAATTATGTAGTTAATTTCTCTAATTTGAATAACTACGCTAATTCAACCTTGAATTTAAAACTTAAAATTTGAACTCTTTAGAATCCATAAAAAACGAAAAGCCCATTTCCATGAAATATCTGGTTTTACGTTTATTTTATTTGACATTTCTACTAAATCTTGTCTTTTAAATCCTCTTAAAACAGATGTTAAACCATCTTCAATAATCATTTTATTGCTGATAAAAATTGACAATAACATAAATAAATAATACGCTAATTTATGTCTGTGTAAATCGTTTACAACAATTCCTATTTTGGTTTGTTTTACCATGTTTTTTAAAAACGAAACAAGTTCTGGCTCTTTAAAATGATGCAAGAATAAGGTTGCTAAAACAACATCAAATTCACGTTTTTTAAAATCATCAGAAAAAATATCTTGCGTTTCAAAGGTTAATTCTTCATACTCTAAAGATAACTCATTTGCATACTCAATGGCTGTTGGATTGGCATCAATTCCAATTAATTTAAATTTATAGTTGTTTTTTCTTCCGAATTTGGCAACATCTCTTAAAATATCTCCATGACCACAACCAATATCAACAATGGTAATTTCTTGTTCTTTTGGGTGGTTTTTTAAAATCGATTTTAATCCATTTACAGTTACTTTATTTCCTCCTAACCATCTGTTTATATGCTCTAATTTATCTAATGTATCGCGCAATAAATCGCCACCAATAGAAAAATCGTCCATCAATTCTTCTTTGTCTGTTCTTTGTTTTGTGTTGATAAAAAAGTCCATTAAATCTTTATTGGTTTTCCATGCGTTTGTTTGATTATAATTGGTATCAAAAAAGGAATTCTTCTTAAAACGTGTAATAAAACATTCGCAATTTTATCGTTTCTGAATAGTTTTGCAATGAAATGACCTGATTTTAAGCGCCAACTAAATTGTGTATTCCACTGTGAAATATAGTTGTTTTCTAATGCTTTTCTTGTTAAAGTTTCATCAACTAAATAATTTAGAATGAGTTTAGATGCAATTTGTGCAGATTGTATTGCCATACTCATTCCATTTCCACAAAGTGGATGAATCATTCCTGCAGCATCACCACACATCAATATGTGATTTTCAACAGGTTTTTTTGTTTTAAAAGATATCTGACTGATGGAAAGTGGTTGCTCCCAAATTGGTGTGGAATTTTGAAATATCTCTTTTAAAAAAGTATTTTTAAAGACAACATTTTGCTGAAAGTCATCGATATTTTTATGTTTTTTGAATGCTGAAAAATTGGTAATATAACACAAATTAATGACATCATTTTCTACTTTAGAAACGCCACAATAACCACCTTTAAAATTATGAAGTGCCACCAAATCTTCTTGAAACTTTCCTTTTACATGAATTTTTACTCCTAAATAAGGCGATTTTTTTTGTATAAAATCGCGTTCTAATTTAACATCTAACAAAGATCGTTTACCAAAAGCACCAATAGCAATTTTTGATGTAAAAATGTTGTTTTCTTTAGTTTCTACTTTAAAAATATCATTTGTAAAATTGACATCTAAAACACTGTCTTTTAAAACTGTAACGCCATTTTCTTTGGCTTTTTCTGATAAAATAAAATCTAGCTGATAACGAGAAATACCAAAACCTCCTAAAGGTAATTTTGCTGAAATTAATTTACTGTTGGTAGTTGATAACTGAAAATTATCAATTTTTACGGCACCAAAATCAAAAGGATTTATACCCAGAAAAGACAAATAAAGCAAAACTTCATTAGAAATATATTCGCCACAAACTTTGTGTTTTGGATAGCTATTTTTTTCTATCAACAAAACGTTTTTGCCAAATTTTGAAAGATGAATTGCGTTGCACAAACCTGCTAAACCTCCACCAATAACAATAACATCAAAATATGTGGAATTTTCTTTCATTCCACTAAATTAATGAAGAAATTTGAAACAGAATAAAAATGTATCAAAATTAATTCTGCAAAATTATTGCCACGAATACACAAATAATTCTTTTGAATCCTTCAAGGTTTCTTTTAAACTTATAGGTATATTTAGAAATTATAGTTATTTATTATCAACTTAAAAAGACCTACAAAGTTTTGAAAACCTTGCAGGTCTAAAAATTATTCAACAATAAATTTACTCAAAAATCCATTTATTTTAATTAAATAGATTCCTTTTGCTAAAGATTTGGTTTCGATACTTCCTATATTTTCTATGATCTTTTGGTTGATGATTTTTTGACCTCTTATCGTGTAAATTTCTACCAAACCTATTGGATGTATAGAAACGATATTCAGTTTGTTTTTTGCAGGGTTTGGATAAAAAGTAACCTCATTTTCTCGAAAATTAGTATCATTTAAAGAAAGTGAAGCGCAAGTATCATCGCCAAAAATTTGAACTTCTTCATAACTATTCCAGCCACTTCCTTCTGAGTTTCCAAAACCCAAAATTCTTACAAATCGTACTTCTTGAAAAGGAGTAAAAGCAAAATCTTCAAAACCAACTGTGTTTCCTGAACTTGTTAAAACATCAGTAATGTCTGTAAAAGTTGTGCCATCAACAGAAGTTGCAATTTTAAAAGAAGACGTTCTTTCTGAGCCTTTATGAAAGTATATTTTTACGCTTGTTACCGTTTTTTTACACTGCAAATCATAGGTTAAATAAGCAGAACCATCACTTGAATTTGCAGACCATCTTGAAGATTCGTTTCCATCTAACGTGTTTTCTGGAATATTATCTCCTGCTTGTGTGCCAACTCCAGTAACTGTAATTCCTGTAAGTGAAACTGCGTTATCTGCATTAAATGTTTCTGTAGATTGATTTACGGTAATTACAGAGTTTAAATCTCCTCCATCCTCTAAAATAGTAATAGTTGCAGTTCTTAGAGCTCCAGATGTGTTTTCTGACGCAGTTATTTCTATGGTTTCGTTATCAGTTCCATTTGTAGTATTTAAAGTTAACCAATCTGCATTTTTGGAAATTGACCAACTAACATTTGAGTTGATATCAAAACTTTTTGTGCCAGCAGCTATATTAAAATCGATTGTATTTGTAGTAGTTGTTAGTCTACTAGATTCTGCTGATAAAAAACCAACTGTAGTGCCAACATCAGCAACTTTATAAGGTAAATTTGTTCCATTTGCGCCAAATTCTTCTGCTCCAGCATCAAAATTTCCATTTCTTGTTCCTCCTAAAATATCATCACTTAAAAAAGAATAAGAACCAATATTAGCATCAATAGCAGCACTATTTGCAACAATTCTATAAAAATCTGTGCCACTTTCTAATAAATTCTCATTTACTGTTTGATTACTGTTTGAGCCATTTGTTAAATCCCAAGATCCATTTTGATTGATATTTCCTTCAGAAATAGAAGCTCCAGATGGTATGGTGTTTATTTGGTATGCATTTATACTTGTATTATACATTATATTATTTGCAACAATCAAATTTTCTGGCTCTTCTGTACCTCCTAATGATGTTCCAATTCTTATGGCATAATCGCAGTTTACTATAGTATTGTTTATAATTTGAGCATTTTTAACTTGATAATAACCACTTAAAGCAGAATTTGTTACACCATTCATTACATTAATCGCTCCTGTAACATTAGAGGAAGAACCTGTTGGTTTAAAAGAATTAATACCTTCAATATAATTATTATATACTTTGTGGTCTTCTCCAATAATTCTTATACCTCCAGTAAAAGAATTATTATTTGCGAAAAAATAGTTGTTAAAAACATCACAACCATTACCATGTCTTAAGGTTAATGTTCCTTGATAATCTCTAAACGTATTGTTATAATATTTGTTCTTTCCACTTTTGTTAGATATAATTTCTACTTCTCCAGACCAATTATAGAAAAAATTATCATAAACCTCTGAATAAGAATCTGATAAAGAAGTTGTACTTGTACCTATTCTTATAGCATCTTGATCATTTAATCCATTAATATCATTATCTACAGGAGTTCTATCTGCAAAATAATTATGATGAATTTTCAAATAATCTTCATTAGCTAATGATCTATTATCATTAATAATACTTCCTACCCCATATTTGCCAATAAAAGAGTTATGCGCAATTTCATTATGTTGTCCATCAACAATATACACCCACTTAAATTTTAGAGTTCTTTGTGCATCTGTACCATTGTACCCATCAATTTTATTATTTATAACTTGACAATTATCACATTGATTTAACTCAAAAATGGGTTCAATTACATCATTATTAACAACTAAATTTGCAGGGTTTTGAAAAACCAAGCCAGAAACTATAATATACGTACCTCTCATATATACCCTTGAATTTCCTGTTAAAAAAACAGTGCCTGGGTTTTGAGCAGTAATTATAATTGGCTGAGAAGCTGTACCGTTTTTATTAATATTTATAAAAACGTTATTCCAAGTGCCACTTGCTAATATAATTTCTGAACCAGCAGAAGCATTTGAAATTGCTGCTTGTAATTCTGAGGCTGAATTTACTAAAGTTTGACTCTTTGTTAAATGAATAAAAAGAAAACAAACAACTAGGAAACTATTTTTTAAAATTTTAACGATCATGTTTACAATTTATTAAATTGGTTAACCAATTTTGGTTTGTAAATGTAAACACAAAATCTGATAAAGAAGTGTTTTTAAAAAAAATAAATTATTCATAATCTGATATTTACCTTTTTTAAAATTCTATTAAAAACTAACTTCTTATTATTAAATTCACTTTTTAAGTGTCTATTTATTGATTTATGCCACTTTTCTGTTAAAAAAAACACTTATATAATATTTTTTTTAGTTTTTTTTTGTGGATTAGATAATTTTATTATACTTTGGTCCACCAGTTTGGT
>JANQTQ010000274.1:0-5216 GCA_030731625.1 Polaribacter sp.
ACTAACCACTAACCACTAACCACTAACCACTAACCACTAACCACTAACTACTAACTACTAACCACTAACCACTAACCACTAACTACTAACCACTAACTACTAACCACTAACTACTAACTACAACTACCTCGGGATCTCAACGGCTTCTATAATTTGCTCTATAATTTGTTTGCTTGTTAAACCTTCCATTTCTCTTTCTGGCGTTACAATTACTCGGTGTTGTAGCACCGGAATCGTAGCTCGTTTAATATCTTCGGGAGTTACAAAATCTCTTCCTTCAATAGCTGCAAATGCTTTTGATGCGGATAAAATAGCAATACTTGCTCTTGGCGAGGCACCTAAATATAAAAAGGAATTAGACCGTGTATTTACTACAATATTGGCAATGTATTTTAACAGATTTTCTTCAATCTTTACCTGTTTTACCAAGGCTCTAAATTCTAAAATCTTAAAACCCTCTAGCACTGTTTCTATTTTACTGTCTTTTGTGGTGTTTTCTAAGGCTTGTTCTCTAATGATAATTTCTAATTCCTCATCGGCAGTAGGATACTCAACAACTACTTTGAACAGAAAACGATCTAATTGCGCTTCTGGCAATCTGTAGGTTCCTTCTTGTTCTATAGGATTTTGAGTAGCCAACACAATAAAAGGTTCTAGCATTTTATAGGTAAAACCATCAATCGTTACTTGTTTTTCTTCCATCACTTCAAACAAAGCAGCTTGCGTTTTTGCGGGCGCTCTGTTAATTTCATCAATTAAAATCATGCTAGAAAAAATAGGGCCTTGTTTAAACTCAAATTGAGAAGTTTGCACATTAAAAACAGAGGTTCCTAAGATATCCGAAGGCATTAAATCTGGTGTAAACTGAATCCTACTAAAACCTACATTGATGGTTCTAGAAAGTAGTTTTGCGGTGATGGTTTTTGCCACTCCAGGAACGCCTTCAATTAAAACATGACCATTGGCAAGCAGCGAAACTAACAGTAAATCCATCATTTCATTTTGCCCAACAATTACTTTTTGTAATTGTTGTTTGATCTTAAAAACACTCTCTTGTAATTCTGATAAATTGATTCTATTTTCAAAGGATAAGTCCTCTGAATTGAGTTCGTTATTTGGTATGTCCATGTGCTTGATTATTAAAGAAGGTTTCAATCATTTTATGTAAGACAAGTAGTTCTTCTTGAGAACATTCCGACCTTTTATGTAAAGTGATGATTGTATTGATTAAATAGTTGGTATTTTCAATTTTATTACCCGATTTTGCCGCCAAATGCTCAATAAAATCTTTGTTTAAATTGGTGGTGTTTAACAGGTATTTTGTGCGTACTTTTTCTAAGAAATAGGCTATTTTTTTATCCGCCAAATTCTTGTGATCTTGTTCTTTTAAATACAAACTCGCAATGGTTTGTGTAAATGCAACGGTGGTATTTTCTAAGGGATGGAGTATCGGAATGGCTCTTTGTTTTCTGCGCGCATTAAACAACATAAAAAGGAGCAATCCGCCTAAAGAAACATATAGAAACCAGGTTAAGGTTGGGTGCTGTAAAAAGTATTGAAAAATAGAATTGCTATCGTCTTCTGAGTCATCAGAAAACCTACTTTTTTTAATTTGTGGATCCCAATAAACAGGTTGACTTGGAAGATAAGAAAATACATTTTCTACATATTTTTCTTTGCCTTTTAGTAAAAAGTAATTGGTAAAAACTACCGGATTGGTATGCAAATAAATTGCGCCTTTGCCATGATATACCTTTATAAAGTTAGGCACTTTTTCCTTGTCAATGAGGCTCGTACCTAATACAATAGTGGTTGTGTCATTATAACTCACTACATAATGTCTACGGATATTTCTATCGTATCGATACGATTTACCAACAAAAGATTCATTTTCTAAAAAGAATTCTCCTTTTAAATTCTTTAAATCGATGATTCCTAAAAACTCTTGGTCTAAATTATTCGTTACAATTTCTAACTTTTCTAATAAGTGGTCTCCAAAACTATTCAAGGCTAAAAAAGCCGTATTTCCTTCGTGCACAAAATTTAACAAACTGTCAATGCCATCATTGGTAAGCTTATTTGCATTTTGTTTGATAACTATATAATTGGCTAGCCAATTTCTATCACGATGTTTTCCATCAGTAATATAATCTTCAAAATTTTGTTTTAAGGATATGATTTCTTGATCCTTAAAAATACTATTTGCTTCATTATAAACAATATAGGTTCCAAACGGACTTTTTTCTTTTTCTCTAAAGTTTTCACTCCAATTGGTTTTTTTACAACTACTTAGCTGTAAAATCATCCCTAGAAAAAGCAAGGCTTTGTATATGTGCGCTGTTATTTTCAAAGAATGGATTTTAAAAAAGATTGATATTTTAGCTGTGCGGCTTTAAAATGTTGCTCGTTAATAGGGAATTCCCCATACCAAACATAGGTATATACATACGAAATATATGAAAATGTATTTCTGAGCTCTGTATTTTCTATCTCAAAAAGATACGCTGAATTGGTTTTGTCTTTATGATAATCGATGAACTTTTTGGTTGATAATCCTTTTAAAGAAAGTAAATAATAATACCGAATTGCCAATCTAAATTCTTGCGCAGCAATGGCTTGTTGTAATAAAGTTTCTAAATCTACCTGATGAATGTCTTCATCTTCATAAATTAAGTTCGCTTTTTTTCTTTTGGATATATGGTTTGTCTTCCAAAACTGAAAATCAAAACCAAATAGCAATTTTAAAATGATAAATATGATGATTCCGCCCATCAAATAAGGAAATATCCGACTCATAAAAAAGATAAAACCTTGTATAAAACCTAAATTAATAGGAGCGGAGTTGTCTTTTTTTGTCGCTTCATTTTCTTTGTACTGAAAATCTTTATCAGCATATTTTTATTTTAAATTCGGTGAAAAGCTTCTTTCTTCACTAATATTGGTATCTTTTTGATACACAATGGTATCTGCGGGTTTTTCTACAACAGCTTCTACAGCATCTTGCGAATACATTAAAAAGTTCATCAATAAAAGGAGGGAAGCAATATAGTTTTTCATTTATCGTAGTCCGTGTTTTTTAGCAATTACAAAAGGCAGCACCAAATAATAATAACTAATGGTTATCAAACTAAAAATAATAATGGCAAAACATAAAATTGTAGGCATCACATTAGAATAACGTGTAATATATCCTTCTAAAAAAGCAGCCAAAATGGTAAACGGAACGGTACTTATAAAAATATAAAACGCATCTCTAAAACCAATTTTAAAAGACTGAAAACGTTTTAAAGTCCCTGGAAATAAAATACTTGCACCAATAATATAGCCTGCAGCGGCTTCAATGATCATTCCAAAAATCTCGTAAGTTCCGTGAATCCAAATGCCTTTTAAACTATCAAACAAACTATTGTACTGATAAAAAAAAGCCTGAAATACCGCCACCATAATGGCATTATATACAATGTAAAAACCGGTGCCGATGCCTAAAAACAATCCAGATAGAAACATATTGATGCCCACGCGCTGGTTGTTATCGTAAATACCAATAAAAGTTCCCCAATTGCTACCGCTTTTGTAAATCGCCATGGCATCGCCACTTTCTATGTTCTCTAAGGTCTGGTCTACATAAGAGTTTCCTAATATTTGACGAGCAAAAGACTCATCATTAAAAGTAGACAACAATCCTATAAAAAAACAGATAAAAAAGACGACAAATGACAAGTAAATGTATTTTCTATAGGTATAAGAGAGTAGTGGTATTTTATCAAAAAAGAAGTATAAAAACACATTTTTATCTGTTCTTTTTGAATCATAAACCTTATGAAAACTCGTTTTCGCTAGTTTATTTAAGTAGCTAGTTACTTTACTTTTAGGGTAATAGGTCTGCGCATATACCAAATCGTTCATGATTTTGATATGCAGGTTGGCTACGTCATCCGGACTTTTTTTCTCATTATTTGAAAATCCTTGTTCAAATTCGAGCCATTTTTCTTTATTTTGCTTTATAAAAGCGACCTCTCTCATAGTAGAGCGAATTTACTAATTGCATGAAAACACTCCAAATAAAAACAGCACAAAATGTAAATATAAAATTTACGTTGGCTACAGCATTTCAACGGTTAATGGCATTTGCTATAGACAATGTACTAAAATTTGCCTATTTCTATTTTGCCAACAAAGTATTTGGCTTTAGCATGTTAGATGATTCTTTACAAAAAGATGGTTGGACCATAAAAGCGGTAGAAGTATTGTTTTTATTGCCCATCACTTTTTATTCATTGTACTCAGAAAGTTTATTAGACGGACAAACCCTTGGCAAACGCTTTTTAAAACTAAAAGTGATAAATATTGATGGTTTTAAACCCACCATATCAGATTATGTGATGCGATGGTTGCTAAGAATTGTAGATTTTAATTTGTTTATTTTATTGTTTGTGTATGTAGCTTCCTTAGGATTAAACGAGCAATATGTGTTGTTGGTGCTTATTTTTCTATTCGGAAAAATGGTTGGGTTCTTTCTGATATTATTTACCAACAAACACCAGCGATTTGGAGATATTATTGCCAATACGATTGTAATTTATTTAAAGGATGATGTACAATTTTCTGAAACCATTTTAGAAAATATAACAGCGCATTATATACCAACGTATGCAAATGTGATTAAATTGTCAGACAACGATATGCGCATTATCAAAGAAACTTTTAAATCTGCCGCTAAAAACAATGATTTTAAAACACTAATTAAATTACGATCTAAAATTATAGAAGTTACGGATATAAAATCCATTCATAAAAATGATATGGATTTTATAGATACCGTTTTAAAGGATTATAATTTTTATACCCAAAGTATGTAGGGTATGCAGTTTCAGTTTGAATGATTTCAAAACACCAGCAATTATAGATTTAATTTTGATAGTGAAGTATTGTGGTATGATTGGGGGTTTAAAATATTCTATTTTACATAATATAAATTATAGTACAAATACACAGTAATTTCTGTATAGCCTGAAATACGGCTAATTAACTTGTAGGTTTATTTGATAGCTATAATTCTCTATTATGTTAAATATCCCAAGATGTTTAGTTTTCATAAGAAATCCTTGTACTTGGGTAATTAAACATTAGTAATTGACTTCTCGTATAATTTTAATATTTAGTGCAATTGTTCATGTTTTTTTAAATACGTGATTCTCAAGAAACTTTAGAACTAT
>JANQTQ010000274.1:5226-6408 GCA_030731625.1 Polaribacter sp.
TCTTAAATTTCTTTTGTTGAGTACTTTTAATATTATGTTAAATAGACAACAACATTGTTACTATTAATTTTTAATTATTTTCTTTTTTTCCTTGATGAAAAAAGAAACAAAAAAATCAAGACTTACATATAATTTTGGAAACAATTACGGTTCGTTTCTCTATATTTTAGGATAGATTTGAACTTCTTAAGGCTATTTTTAGATATATATTATAATTGAGAAACTTAATAATATGAATCGCTAGTTCCCTAAAATATTACGCTCCTCTCTCCTATTATTTTGCCAAAATTATATTAGGTCTTAGTAGATGTCATAGTTTTATTTAAACATTTTTTTCCACATAAGTAACAAATAAATAACAGCACCTAGAAGAAAAGAATCAACAAAGTAAGCCCTAGTTAACTCAAAGACTTCTAAATATGTGAAAATTGAAATTATAGAACTTAATACCCAACTGATTAAAGCTGGAAATTCCCATTTATTTATTTCATCTAGATTATATTGTTGTTTTTTAATCCAAAAGAAATGTATGAAATATATTGAAGAAATTGATGGTGCTAATATGCCTAGAAATTCAAGAAAATCAAAAAGATAGGTCGCAAATCCTAAAAGCGCTAATATAGTACCGAATATACTTGAAGCAATAACAACATTTTTAAAGGTCCATTTTTTGTTGATTGTCGTAAACGTTAAACTTGCTGAATATAAATTGGAAGCATTGGTACTCCAAGTAGCAATAAATAGTAATATAAAAGCAGGAATCACCAAATTATACTGTTCCATTATTTTGATAATATCTACTTCACCTGTCTGAATGGATGGTACTGCACTCAAAAAATAAGCCAAAGGTGTACCAATGGTTAGACCAAGTACAGCTAACAAACTTTGTTTGTCTGTTTTTATAAATCTGGAAAAATCTGCCATTAATACTGGAAATAAAATGGCTGCACCAACTAAAATAGACGTTGCATTAAAAAGTGTCATATCATTTTCTTTAGGCGCATAATCAAAAAGTACAGATATACTTTCTAAATCTTTAATTGATAGGTAAAATACGTAACCCAAAAAAGCTGTTAAAACAGGAATAGCGATATTGGCAACTTTTTCAATACTACGTACACCATATACTGTTGTATAGGTTATAAAAATAAGGTAGGGCATTACCTTAAGGTTACAACAACA
>JANQTQ010000274.1:6418-9320 GCA_030731625.1 Polaribacter sp.
CGTGGTATCGAATATGGCAATAGCCAATAGTTCTAATGCTACAGCAAACCAACCTACTAAAGTTACACCAAAGATAAAATTCACAATTTTAGCACCATATTCTCCAAAACTAAAATGTAGAATCATGTACGTTGATAATCGAGAACGATTACCAATTAAAGTGGTTGCCATACACATTAAGGTTAACACTAAAGTAGAAATACCAAATGCTATTAGTGCTTTTTTAAAGCCTAAATTCAAGGCTATTTCTGAACCTAAAAACAGTGTAGAAACAGACAACCCTGTACTTGCTATAATTAAAGCTACGACCCAACCAGACACAAAATCTTTTGGTTGTACCTTTGTTGTTGCGTATTGATTCTGTTCTTTAGACATCTATTTTATTTAATAAGCTTTTCTGCTAATGGTTTTAAATCTTCGTGATAAACTACTCCGTTATTTGTAATTTGTGTATCGTCAAAATAAATACTTGTATTTTTTACAACACCATCAAAATGTGAAACTGCTTCTTGTCCAAAAGGTGGCATATCCATTACGCTTGTATGTCCAAAACCAAAATCTACACCACCCCAAATTCTTTCGTCCTCTACGAGTTCAAATGTTAGATCTCTAACTTTAGGATTTAAACCAAGCATATTATGCGAAATTTTGTACATATTTTCATCATTAAAAGAGGCTAAATATGATTTGAATTTTTCTGCTGCTTCTCCTCCACTAACTTCTGTAATTTTACCATTTTTCATGATAAATTTTATTTGACTATTATTATCAGTATGCTGTAAATGGTCAAATATAATAACACCATTCATACTATCTAACTTTGGTACAATATTAACAAAGCCTGGTGCAGTTCCGAATTTTGGTTTCGAACAATCGCCATCATCATAATCAAAAGTATAATTTAAATCAATATTATAGGACACATCTGTACCATTTTTACTTGTAATACGTACTTTTTTTGAAGTCATAGCCATATCTGTGACCTTGCTTAGTAAGTTTTTAAGTGTACCTATTTCATATCCTGTAAAAACTCTGTGTAAAGATTCTATAGAACTATCTGCTATAATTAGGTAGCGTAGCTTTTTATTGTCTTTCATAGCAGTTTCCCAAATATCGGAATACAGTAAAACCACTGAATTTGCTTCAATCCAAACATCTGCTTTGCAAAGCGCTGCAGTTAAAGCTTCTGCAGGCCAATCTTTCATTCCTGCTTGACTATCTTTTTCTGCCTTTGGAATCCACATTAGCAATGGAATTCCACCAGCATCTTGTGTTGCTTTTGCCAATGCTTCAACAATTTCTCGCTTTGAGCCTAAATCTACTGTAATAGCTACTGTTTCTCCTTTTCTAACTTGAAACATAGTTTCAATGAGCGTTTTGGAAAATTCTGAAGTTAATATTTGTTGTTCTTTTGTCATAAACTTTATGTGTTAAAAAAAGGAAACTAATTAGTGTTCCCTTTTTAAAAATCAATTAATTCAAAAAAATAATGTTCTTAATAATTAAAACTTCAATGTTATAGCTGTTCCAATAGATAAAGGTCTTCCTCTCCAAGCTACATCATCTGGACTACCAACAAATTCTCCTGGTGAAAATTCTTGATAATACTGCTTATCTGTTAAGTTTTTACCCCAAATATCAAGTTTCCAATTTTTATAAGCAAACCCTATTCTAGCATCTAATAAAGAATAAGAAGCTGTAGTGTGTTTATCTAAATTACTTTCATGATAATGTGTTTTCCCTGTTGTGTCAAGATTTAAAAAAGCATTAAATTTCACATTATCAGTAAGGTTAAACGAAGATTCTAAACCAATTGCAAAAGTACTTGCAGGTACAAAAGGTGTTTTATTTCCGTTATAACTTGAATTATTAGTTGTTGTTCCACTAGCACCACCAGTTGAACCACCTTCAACAATTTCTGCATTAGATAATCCGAAGTTTGCAAAGACATCTAAATAATTAGTTAATCTTGCGCGAGATTCAAATTCAAAACCAAAAACTTTAGTTTCATCATAATTATAAACTCCTGCAATAAATGTAGTAAGATCTAAAATGTATTGTTGTTGATTTGTTAACCTTGAACTAAAAATTGATCCATTAAAAATTAAACGGTCATTCCAAGACGTTGTTTTAAAACCTAATTCATAATTATCTGATGTTTCATCATCAAACTCTCTATTAAAAAGATCTGTTAAATCTGCATTATATCCTCCATTTCTATATCCTCTACCATAATTTGCATAGAATAATACTTTATCTGATACTTTATATGATAATGACACTTTAGGTTGAAATTCATTATTATCTCTTTCAGAATTAGTAACAAATAAAGCATCATCTTGAGTAAATTTATCAATGTCATATCTAAAACCAGCAGAAAAAGTTAATTTATCCGTTAATTTATAATCTGCAAAACCAAATAAAGCAATGGTTTTTGTTTCATTTATATAATCTGCAGTATCATATAGATCAGGTAATCCACCAAAATCAATTCCAGTTGTTCCGTTTTGATAAACATCTTTTTTAATACTTTGATAAAAACCACCTAAACTCCAATCGAATTTTGTGTCTTTATTTGTATTGTTTAATCTTAATTCTTGATTAAAAGTTTTTGTTTGTATCTCTTCACCTTGCGTTAATCCATCTAAACTAATAAAATCTAAATCACCTAGTGTTGAGCGTTCTACATTATTAAAAGAGGTAATACTCTGTAGTTTAACTCCCTTAAAATTATAATCCATTTTAAAGTTTCCATAATTATTTTTCATGTCAGATTTTCCAAGAACATCAGCATCAATAACATTATTTCCATCTGATGGGTTTGGGTCTAAAACACCTCCAGGAAAACCTCCAGGAGTACCAATTGGATTTACCGAATAATAAGTTGCACCACCTTCAATAT
>JANQTQ010000275.1 GCA_030731625.1 Polaribacter sp.
TCCTTTGGTTTTATTTGATAGAGTTGTAGAAGATATTTTATGTGATAAAGTAGTCGTAGATGATGTTGGTGCAGGGTATAAAGCAACCCAGCATTTGTTAGAAAATGGTAGAAAAAAGATTGCTTTAATTACTACGCCTAAGCATGTTAATGTGGGTGCTTTAAGAAGACAAGGTTATGAAAAAGCGTTGATAGAATCTTATATTAAAACAGATGAAAGCTTAATTGTAGAGGTTGATGAAAATTTAAATATTTGTAGTCAAATAGAAAAAGTATTTAAGCAAGAGATTGATGGTGTGTTTGCCGTAAATGAAATTTATGCCGCTAAATCTATAAAAGTAGCAAAGGCAAAGGGCTTAAAAATACCCGAAGATATTTCTATAATAGGTTTTACAGATGGTTTAATTTCTGAATATTCATCACCGTCTATTTCTACTGTAGCGCAACATGGTTTTACTATGGGCTTGCAAGCAGTTGAGTTATTAATTGATAGAATTGAAAACGAAATAGAAGTCTATAAGCCTAAAAAAATTGTGATTTCAAGCGATTTAAAAATACGAGAATCAACGAAACCGTCGTCGTAGTTTTTCTATAATTTACAGTATTTCACGAAACCGTCGTCGTAGAAAGTTGGATGATTTTTATATAAAATAAAGAAAAAAAATTACCTTTGGATTATTAATCGATTTATCAATAAATTGCATTCCACAAAAATTTATTAATTGATAAGTCTAAAAACTTATCGCAATATTCATTTTTAATATTCGATAATGGAAAAGCGTAAATTAAGCTTCTGGCAAATTTGGAACATGAGTTTTGGATTTCTAGGAATACAAATGGGTTTCGCACTTCAAAATGCAAACGCAAGTAGAATCTTACAAATATTTGGGGCAGATGTTCATGAACTTTCTTGGTTTTGGATTATCGCACCTCTTATGGGTTTAATTGTTCAACCTATTATAGGTCATTACAGCGATAAAACTTGGGGGAAATTTGGTAGAAGGAAACCTTACTTTTTAGTTGGTGCAATACTTGCATCAATTGGTTTGGTTTTAATGCCACAAGCAGATATTTTTATTGCTTTTTTGCCTGCACTTTGGGTAGGAGCTGGTTTTTTAATGATTATGGATGCTTCTTTTAATATTGCAATGGAGCCTTTTAGAGCTTTAGTTGGTGATAATTTAAGAACAGATCAAAGAACACAAGGATTTAGTGTGCAAACAGCCTTAATTGGTTTTGGAGCAGTTGTTGGTTCTTGGTTACCTTATGCTTTACACCATTGGTTTAGTGTTTCAAATGAAACTTCGGCAGGAGTTGTTCCTCAAAATCTTATTTGGTCTTTTATAATAGGAGCAGCAATTTTAATTATTTCAATTTTAGTGACAATTTCAACTACAAAAGAATATTCTCCAGATGAATTAGCAAGTTTTGAAAATGATGCTGTAGCTACTTTAGAGGAAGAGAAAGAATCTAGTTTGATGGATATTTTTGAAGATTTCAAAAAAATGCCAACAACAATGCGTCAATTAAGTTGGGTGCAATTCTTTTCTTGGTTTGGTCTTTTTGGAATGTGGGTTTTTGCCACGCCAGCAATAGCACAACATATTTATGGTTTGCCTTATACTGATAGCAGCAGTGCTACGTATCAGGATGCGGGAGATTGGGTTGGAATCCTTTTTGGAATCTATAATTTAGTATCAGCATTTTATGCTTTTGCTTTGCCTTACATTGCCAAAAAAATAGGAAGAAAAAGAACACATTCAATATCTTTAATTATTGGAGGTTTAGGGCTTTTATCAATTTATATTATGCCAAATGAAAACTGGTTAATAGTTTCTATGATTGGTATTGGTATTGCTTGGGCTAGTATTTTAGCAATGCCTTATGCAATTTTAGCAGGTTCTATATCCGCTAAAAAAATGGGAGTTTACATGGGGATTTTTAATTTCTTTATTGTAATTCCGCAAATCATCAATGCTTTAATTGGTGGTCCGTTAGTAAAATACGCATATAATAATGAAGCAATATTTGCTTTAATGATTAGTGGCGTTAGTTTCTTAATTGCTGCAGCTTTAGTCTATAAAGTAAAAGACGTAGACGATGTAGTACAAACAATTTAATATGACAAAAGGAATTATTTTTGATTTGGATGGTGTAATCGTAGACACAGCCAAATATCATTATTTAGCTTGGAAAAAGTTAGCCAACGAATTAGGATTCGAATTTACCAAAGCACAAAACGAATTATTTAAAGGTGTGAGTAGAAAACGCTGTTTAGAAATTTTGTTAGAAATTGGTAACAGAGAAGCAACACAAGAAGAATTTGATTCTTGGATGATCGAAAAAAATGTAGATTATCTTAAGTATATAGAAAATATGGATGCGTCTGAGATTTTACCAGATGTTCCTAAAATATTAGAATTTTTAAAGCAAAATAACATTCCAATTGCTTTAGGATCCGCAAGTAAAAATGCACAGCCTATTTTAGAAAAAGTGGGTTTATTGCATTATTTTGATGCAATTGTAGACGGAAATAACGTTACAAAAGCAAAACCAGATCCAGAAGTTTTTCTGCTGGCAGCAAAACAATTAGGTGTAAATGCAGATGATTGTATTGTATTTGAAGACGCTGTTGCAGGTGTTGAAGCTGCAAATGCAGCAAAAATGATTAGTATTGGTATTGGTGATAAAGATATACTTTCTGAAGCGCAATTTAACTTTAGAGATTTTACAGAAATCAGTATCGAATTTATTGAAGGTTTAATAAAAAATTAAAGTATGAATCAAGATTATATCATCCCAAATGAGTGGTCTATTATAGAAGAGGGATTTAATTCAGATAAAGTAAAATCTTCAGAAAGTTTGTTTAGCATTGGTAATGGCGCCATGGGACAACGTGCAAATTTTGAAGAAAATTATTCAGGCGAAACGTTTCAAGGAAGTTATATTGGTGGTGTTTATTATCCTGATAAAACTCGTGTTGGATGGTGGAAAAACGGATATCCAGAGTATTTTGCGAAAGTTTTAAATGCACCAAATTGGATCGGAATTAACGTTAAAATCAATGACGAAAATTTAGATTTACATACGTGTAAAGAAGTTTCAAAATTTAAGAGAGAACTAAACATGAAAGAAGGTTGGTTGTCTAGAAGTTTTGAAGCTGTTTTACAAAACGGAATCAAAATTAAAGTAGATACAAAACGTTTTTTGAGTTTAGAATTAGACGAAATCGGAGCCATAAAATACAATGTAACTCCTTTAAATTCGGATGCAAAAATCACTTTTTCGCCTTATTTAGATGCAGGAATTACCAATGAAGATACCAATTGGGATGACCAATTTTGGGATGTTTTAGAGGTTTCTCAAAAAAATCAGCAATCGTATATTCAAGCAAGAACCATGAAAACACATTTTTACACGTGTACTTTTATGGAATCTCGTTTATTTATAAATGATGCTGAGGTTGTTACAGATTGCAGTAATGAGCAAACATCAAATTTTACGGCTTGTAATTATCAACAAGAAATCAAAGAAAATCAAACGTTTACAATTCATAAGTTTGGTGGTTATGTTGTTGATAGAGATTATGATAAGGACGAATTAGTTGCAGCTTCAAAAAAAGCATTAGACAAAGCTGTAGGTTTAGGTTTTGATGCATTGTTAGAAATGCAAAAACAATCTTGGGCACAAATTTGGCACATGTCAGACATTACTATTTCTGGTGATGTAAAAGCACAACAAGGAATCCGTTTTAATATTTTTCAATTAAATCAGACCTATTTAGGAACTGATGCTTCTTTAAATATTGGTCCAAAAGGATTTACAGGCGAGAAATATGGAGGAAGTACGTATTGGGACACAGAAGCGTATTGTATTCCTTTTTATATGGCTACAAAAGATCAAGCAGTTGCTAGAACTTTATTAGAATACAGATACAATCATTTAGAAAAAGCGATTGAAAATGCAGCTAAATTAGGTTTTAAAAACGGAGCAGCATTATACCCAATGGTTACCATGAATGGTGAAGAATGTCATAATGAATGGGAAATTACCTTTGAAGAAATTCATAGAAATGGCGCCATCGCTTTTGCTATTTTTAATTATGAACGTTTTACAAATGATACAACTTATATCCCAGAAAAAGGATTAGAAGTTTTAATTGCAATTGCTCGTTTTTGGCATCAGAGAGCTACTTTTTCTTCGGATAAAAACAAGTTTATGATTTTGGGTGTTACTGGTCCAAATGAATACGAAAACAACATCAACAATAATTTTTATACCAATTATATTGCAAAATGGTGTATTAATTATGCCTTAGAAAATATCGAAAAAGTTAAAGTCAATCATATTTCTGATTACATCAGAATTAAAGAAAAAACAACTTTTTCTGATGATGAATTATCAAAATGGAAAAATGTTGCTGATGGAATGTATTTTCCTTTTTCAGAAAAACACAATGTGTATTTACAGCAAGATGGCTTTTTAGATAAAGAATTAATTACAGTTGCTAATTTAGATAAGAGTCAAAGACCTATCAACCAGAAATGGAGTTGGGATAGAATTTTACGTTCGCCTTACATCAAACAAGCAGATACTTTGCAAGGTTTTTATATGTTTGAGAATGATTTTTCTACGGAAGAATTAGAACGTCATTTCGACTTTTACGAGCCATTTACAGTTCATGAAAGTTCATTGTCTCCTTGTGTACATAGTATTCAGGCTGCAAAATTAGACAGAATGGAACAAGCGTACACCTTCTATTTACGTACTTCTCGTTTAGATTTAGATGATTATAATCACGAAGTAGAAGAAGGTTTACATATTACTTCTATGGCAGGAACTTGGATGAGTATTGTTGAAGGTTTTGGAGGAATGAGAGTGCAGAATAATACACTTTCTTTTTCACCAAAAATTCCTAATGAGTGGAAATCATATTCATTTAAAGTGAATTTTAGACATCAAATAATTAAAGTAAACGTGCATCAAAATAGCACTGATTTTGAGCTAGAAGGAACTACGAATGTTGAAATTTTAGTAAACGGAGAAAAAGTTATCATTTCTCCAGATAAATTGGTCACAGTTTAAAA
The DNA here is from genome assembly GCA_030731625.1 of Polaribacter sp. Taxonomy (GTDB): domain Bacteria; phylum Bacteroidota; class Bacteroidia; order Flavobacteriales; family Flavobacteriaceae; genus Polaribacter. Next base: position 5,087 of record JANQTQ010000275.1, read on the forward strand.
TAAATTCAAACCTCAAAGATTTTAAAAATTTTTGAGGTTTAAAAAAGTATCGGAATGAAACCATTTAAATACCTCTTATTAACTATTTTTGTAATTAACCTATCATGTAAGGATTCAAAAATGAAAGAAAATGTTGTAGAAGTTCCAGTATCAAATACTTTTCTAGAAATAGTTGAGCCCCCAAATTGGTTTATTGGTTTTAAAGACACCACTTTACAACTTTTAGTAAAAGAGGAGAATATTGGAAACTCAAATCCTACAATTTCTTATGCGGGCGTTTCTATTTTAAAAGTAAACAAAGCCAAAAGTAAAAATTATTTATTTATCGATTTAACTATTGACGCAACCACAAAACCAGGCAAATTCGACATTGTTTTTACATTTGATGACAACACTACAAAATCACATACCTACGAGTTAAAATCAAGAGAAAAATCTTCTGAAGAGTATGTGGGTTTTAACAGTACTGATGCCATTTATTTAATTACGCCAGATCGTTTTTCTGATGGAAATGAAAGCAATGACATCAACAAAAATTTAAAAGATACTTCTTTAGATAGAACTGATGGTTACAAACGTCATGGAGGAGATTTACAAGGGATGATTAATCATATAGATTACATTTCAGACTTAGGTTTTACAACAGTTTGGCCAACGCCAGTTTTATTAAATGATATGCCTCAAGGCTCGTATCACGGCTATGCAATTACAGATTATTATAAAGTAGATCCACGTTTTGGAACCATGGATGATTATAAAAAACTAGCGAATCAATTGCATAAAAAAGGGATGAAATTAATTATGGATCAAGTGGCAAATCATTGTGGTTTGCAACATTGGTGGATGAAAGATATTCCGTTTGATGATTGGGTAAATAATCAAAAAAACTACGAAGAAAATATAGAAAATTGGGGTAATGATACAAACATAAATACCAATCATCGTAGAACTGCAAATCAAGATTTATATGCTTCTCAAATCGATAAGGATGAAATGAGTCAAGGATGGTTTGTACCTGGAATGCCAGATTTAAATCAGCAAAATCCATTTATGGCGAAATACATCATACAGAATAGCATTTGGTGGATCGAAACGTTAGGTTTAGGCGGAATTAGACAAGATACATATCCATATTCTGATAAATATTTTATGAGTAATTGGGCAGGTGCAATTATGAATGAATACCCAAATTTTTCTATTGTTGGCGAAGAATGGAGTTACAATCCGTTAATTGTTGGCTATTGGCAAAAAGGGGCAAATAATAGAGATGGTTACGAAAGTAATTTAAAATCTACCATGGATTTCCCGATGATGAAAGCTGTTTTAGAAGGAATAAATGAAGATGAAACATGGGCTTCTGGTTTGATAAAATTATACGAAGGTTTAGCGAATGATTTTCATTATGCAACACCAAAAGACATGCTTATATTTTTAGACAATCATGATAAAAGTAGGTTGTTTACAGAAGTACATGAAGATGCTGTAAAAGCAAAAATGGCGTTGAGTTATATGTTAATGATGCCAAGAATTCCGCAAATTTATTACGGAACAGAAATTTTAATGAATGATACCGCAAATCCTGGCGATCATGGATTGATTAGAACCGATTTTCCTGGCGGATTTAAAGATGATAAAGTAAATGCATTTACTGGCGAAGGTTTAACGGATGCTCAAAAAGATATGCAAATCTTTATGAGCAAAATTTTAAATTACAGAAAAAATAGTGAAGCAATTCAAGACGGAAAAACAATTCATTTTGCGCCATTTATGGGCACTTATTTTTTATTCAGAATAAAAGGTGATGAAACTGTTGTGCATATTATTAACAAAAATAATGATCCAATAACCATTGATTTAAAACAGTATGCAGAAATTGGTTTAGAAGGAAAAACCTTAAAGAACATCATTACTGGCGAAGATTTTATTTGGAATACAGAAATACAACTTAATGAAAAAGGGAGTATCATTTTAACAACCAAAAAGTAAAATATTTATTATAAATGATGTTGATAAGATTTCAAATTTTAATCGTAATCATATCAATAACATTTAAAACTTAATTTAAATGAAAAAAGGTCTAGTTCTAATTTTAGGAATACTTATAGTTTCTTGCAATTCTAATAACAGTGCATTTAAAAATATAACATCGGTTGAAGTAGAAGACGCTGTTTTGGCATCAGGAAAATTAATACGAGTAGATTCTTTTCCATCAAAAAATATTACTCCAAGACCTGTGGATGTTTGGTTACCAGCAGATTATTCATCAGCAAAAAAATATGCAGTTTTATACATGCATGACGGACAAATGCTTTTCGATTCTACAAAAACTTGGAACAAACAAGAATGGAAAATTGATGAAGCTGCCACAGATTTAATGGCGCAAAACATCACGAGAGATTTTATTGTGGTTGGTATTCATAACATTCCAGATATCCGTTGGCAAGATTTATTTCCAGAAAAAGCGATGAATTTTATGGATAAAGACAGCAAAGAGGAAGTTTATAGAAAAGCAAAAGAAAGTAATTTTTCTATCGAATTTAAAGGCGATGCCTATTTAAAATTCATAGTTTCAGAGTTAAAACCTTATATAGATGCAACCTATGCTGTGTATACAGAAAAAGAAAATACGTTTGTTGCTGGGTCTTCAATGGGCGGCTTAATGTCTATGTATGCAATTTCAGAATATCCAACAATTTTTGAAGGTGCAGCGTGTCTTTCTACACATTGGGTAGGTGCTATGGCAGAAGAAAATAACCCTTTTCCGAGTGCAATTTTTAAATATGTAGAAGCGAGTATTCCAGATGCTAAAACACACCGAATTTATTTTGATTATGGTGATGAAACTCTAGATCGTCATTATCCAAAATACGCATCTACTGTAGACGATTTATATGCAGCTAAAGGCTATTCTGTAAATAATTATAGAAATTTATTTTTTCCAGGAGCAGATCATTCAGAAAAATCTTGGCAAAAAAGAATTTATAATCCGTTAACTTTTTTATTGAAAAAATAACACGAATTGTTAGTTCGAGCAAAGTCTAGAACAACATAATTCGTAAAGAGAACTTTATAACCTTTAAGGTTTAAAATATAATATTCTGTTAACTCTGTTGATTCCGATTTTTTATCGGAATTGCATAGAGAACCTATAAAACATAGATATGAAAAATTATAAAATAATTTTTTTAGTACTTTTTATCACCACTTTTTCTTTTGCTCAAAATTCAAATAGAATTTTTAAAAAGGCCAATTTAAATGATGATAAATCTTTAAATGTCACTGTAAATGACGGAACCTATAAAATTAAATTTTACAATTCTAAAATTGTAGAAACTTCTTTTGTTCCTGATTCACAAAATTTTATTGATGAGTCTCACGCTGTAGTTTTACATTCTAAAGGTGATGCAACACTTAAAGAATCCTCTGCATTTATTTTATTTTCATCAAATGAGTTGTCTGTAAAAATTATAAAAGCACCATTTCAAATTCAATATTTTTATAAAGAAAATTTAATAACATCAGAAAAACAAGGCTATTTTAAATCAAAACATCTTCCTTTAGACTTGGTAAAAGGCAATATTGTTGCTGATGAAACAGAAAAAATTGAATTCAATTTAACTACTGATGAGGTTTTATACGGAGCAGGAGCAAGAGCTTTAGGAATGAATAGAAGAGGTAACCGATTGGCGCTTTACAACAGAGCACAATATGGTTACGAAACACATGCAGAATTGATGAACTTTACAATTCCGTTAGTGATTTCATCAAAAAAATACATGATTCATTTTGATAATGCACCAATTGGTTATTTAGATTTAGATAGTAAAAAAGACAATTCTTTAACTTATGAAACAATTTCTGGGCGTAAAACCTATCAAGTTATTGTTGGCGATTCTTGGGTGGATTTAATTGATAATTATACCGATTTAACAGGAAAACAACCTTTACCAGCAAGATGGACTTTAGGTAATTTTTCGAGCAGATTTGGCTATCATACCCAACAAGAAACAGAAGCAACGATTGCTAAATTTCAATCAGAAAAAATACCTGTAGATGCCATTATTTTAGACTTGTATTGGTTTGGAAAAGAGTTGCAAGGAACTATGGGAAACTTAGAAGTTTACAAAGATTCTTTTCCGGATATGAAAGGGATGATTTCTCGCTTAAAAAATAAAGGCGTTAAAACAGTTTTAATTACAGAACCTTTTATT
>JANQTQ010000276.1:0-258 GCA_030731625.1 Polaribacter sp.
ACCTTCTTTATCAAATAACACTGTTCCGATAGTTGCTACAGGTACTTTTTGACCGGCTGAAACATTTGGCGCTCCACAAACTATTTGTACAGGTATTCCATCACCTAAATCTACCGTGGTTACTTTTAATCTGTCTGCGTTTGGATGTTGAATGCACGTTAAAACTTTACCAACAACAATTCCTTTTAAACTGCCTTTTATAGATTCTTTGGTTTCAATACCTTCTACCTCTAAACCTAAATCTGTTAATAATTCGCC
>JANQTQ010000276.1:268-1953 GCA_030731625.1 Polaribacter sp.
TTTTAGTAGGTTCCCAATTAATTTGCAGAAACTGTTGTAACCAATTATATGATATTTTCATATGTTTTTTTCAAAATTTTAATGTTGCAAATTTAACAATTTTAATAGTTTTTAATCAACTTATTTGCCACAAAATGCCAATTTATAATCTAAGCACTTTATTTTTAAAATAACACTATAAAAAAGGTTTGTGAGAATCCATATTCACAATGGAAATCAGATAGTTGTATTTTTTTTTACTAGAAATCACAAAAAGAAGTATTAAAACTAAAAATTTGAAACGGATCTTTAATTTTTGTATTATCATTTAATAATGAATTTGCAAAATACATGGAAGAAAGTTGTAATACTATTTCTGATGAATTCTTAGAAAAAGAATGATCTTAATTTATAAAATAAGTACTTTTTATTAGAAAATCACCTTTTATCAGCAGATCTAAAATATTTGTAAAAAGAAGGATGTTTATAATTCTATGAGAGAACTATTATTAAATTAAAAAAGTCGAAAATATTGTATTTATTATACTTTTTAAATTCAGAAAAAGTATTCATTCTTTTATGATAAAAAGCTAAACGAATAGTTTTTTATCAACCTTTTTAAATAAAAAATAATAGCCGTTTGCTAATAAAACTCCTGTTAAAATACCAAAAGAAATATCTAACGGAAAGTGAACCCCCAAATACAATCTGCTATACGCAAAAAATAAAGGGAATAGTACTATAAAATAAATGTATTTGTATTTTTCTCTTAATAAAAAGATTACAAATACCGAGAAAAAAGTAGATGTAGTTGCATGACCAGAAATAAAACTAAAACTTTGTGGATTCTTTAAGTGTCTTAATAAATGCTTTATTTCGGGGTCATTATTTGGTCTTAATCTAGCTATAGAATCTTTAATTAAATTTACAAACTGATCTGAAAAAGCTACTAATAAAATTAGTGAAATGATTACAAAACCACCTTTTTTCCATCCAAATGATTTAATAACTAGATAAAAAACTAAAAGAAACAACGGGGTCCATGAAAGTTGATTTGTTATTACCAACCAAAATGAATCCCATTGTTCACTTCCTAAATTATTTAGGAAAATAAGTAATTCTTTATCTTTTTGTATAATTGTGTCGAACAAATTATTTGCCTATTTCTAAAATTTCTACTTCAAAAACTAAATCTGATTTTGCTGGAAAAGGTCCATATTTATGCTCACCATAACCAATATAATAAGGTATAAAAAACCTTGCTTTTTCCCCTACTTTTAAAGTAGCAACACCTTCTTTGAAGCCTGTTAACAATGGTTTTTCATCATCATTTAATTGAAAAACAAAAGGTTCATCGGTTTCTATTGATGATTGAATTTTTGTTCCATCAGCAATATATAAAGTATAATGAGATTTAATTGGTTTGTAAGTTACAACTTTTTCTCCTTTCGGATTTTCCTTTAACATTAAAATGCGCAAACCAGAGTCTGTTTTTACAGCATTCGGTTCGTCCATTTTTGCTAAAAAAACAGCTTTATCTTTTAAATATTTAGAATATCTAGCAACATCTGATTCTAAGGCTTTTTGCTTTCTTATCTTTTCTCTTTGAGCATACTTTATTAATTCGTTATCAAAAACTTCGGCAGCATTAAAAGATGATGCTTTAGATCCTAATCTAACTATTTTTACAGTACGTATGGTGTCTG
>JANQTQ010000276.1:1963-9204 GCA_030731625.1 Polaribacter sp.
ATTCTTAAAGAATCGATTGCTTTTTTGAGACCTATAGAATCTTTTATTTGACTTTTTAAAGCGTTTAATTGTACGTTATCAAGAATTGTTTTTCCAAAAACGGTATATTTACCATTTAAATGTGGTATTGCATTGTGAGTAATAAAAAATTGACTTCCATTACTTTCTGGTCCACTATTTGCCATCGATAAAACTCCGGCATCATCATGAGCATGCAATAATTTACCATATTTATCTTTCTTAAATTCGTCTCCAAATCTATAACCAGCATTACCAGTTCCTGTTGCTGTTGGATCTCCTCCTTGAATAATAAAGTCTTCAACAACTCTATGAAAAGTTAATCCATCGTAATATTTTATGCCTTTAAAAGCTTGTGATACTTTATTATTAGTACCTTCTGCTAAAGAAATAAAATTTGCAACTGTCATTGGTGCATCATCTGCATATAACTCTAAAAAAATTTCACCCTTATCAGTTTGTATTTCTGCATACAAACCCTCTTTTAAGTTTTTATATTTTTCAGGTTTACAACCAGTTAATAAAAGAAAAACTAAGAAAAAATAAATACCGTTTTTCATTTATTCTTTAATAATGTCTAATATCTCTACTTCAAAAATTAACGCTGAAAAAGGTAAGATTAATTCACCTCTTTGTTGCATTCCATATGCTAATTCTTGAGGAATAAATAATCTATATTTTGCTCCTTTACTCATTAAAGCTAAACCTTCATTAAAACCAGGAATAAATTGATTTGCATTAGATTCATAAGGTGTATTTCTATCTACAGAGCTATCAAAAACTTTACCATCAATCGTAGTACCGTGATAATGAAGTTTAATTTTAGAAGTTGGTTGTACTTTTTCTCCAGCACCTTCTTTTAAAATAATGTATTGCAATCCACTAGTGGTAGTTAAAACTCCTTCTTTTGTTTTATTTACTGCTAAGAAATCTTGACCTGCTTTTTTAACATCTGCATATTTAGCTTCTGCATCTTTAACTGCTTTTTCTTCTGCTTCTTTTTGTTTTACTGCCTGTTGTTTTTGAAAGAAATCTCTTAAAAAATTATTTAAATCTTTATCAGCAATTAATAGATTCGTAGAATCCATTCCGTTTCTATATCCTTGTAAAAATAAATCTGTATTCGCTTCACTAAAATTAGCTTTTACTTTTAAAGCCATATCCATTCCTAAAGCATAACTTGCAGAATCAATTTCTGTTTCTAAGGATTTTACATCTGCTTTTTGTCCTTTACAAGAAGTTAAAGACGCTACTGCTACTATAATTACTAAACCTTTTAGTATTCTCATTTTTCTATTTATTTAATGTTAATTAATGTTACTGTACTTATTATTGATTGATTAATTCCTATTCTATCTCCGTCTCCTGTAATGCCAAAAGCACTATAAGACGGAATTACAAATGTAATGGTTTCTCCAATTTTCATCAACTTTATTCCTTTTTGTAGGCCAGAAATAAAATCCTCTTTATCAACTACATAGCTTTTCATTCCTAAATCTTTTCTACTATATATAATAGAATCGTTTAAATCTTTGATATTATATGTAAAAGTTACTTCATTCCCTTTTACCGGAGTTGGTAAATTTTCTTCTACTTTATGCAAATATGTATACCAAAATCCTTTAGAAGATTGTGTGTATATTTTTGTAGAATCATTTTTTATGAATTGACGTATTTTTTCATCTTCAATGGCATTTAAAAGTTTAGCCTGATCTATAGTTTCTTTATAAATTGTAGTTGACGGACTAGGATTAATTGGCTTTCTAGGCACAATTTTAGTACATCCCAAACAAAACAAAAACACTATACATAAATAACTATTCTTCATAAGAGGTTTCTAATTCTGATTTATAAGTTGATAACAATCCTGTAAATTTAGTAATTGTTTCTGCCAATGAAACATCAGACTTTCCTCCTGCTGCATTGTCATGTCCGCCGCCATCAAAATGATTTCTTGCAAATTGATTCACAGAAAAATTACCTTTTGATCGAAAAGATATTTTAACAAGTTCTTGTTCACTATCTTCTATAAAAATTGCTGCAAAAATAATTCCTTTTAGAGACAATGCATAATTTACAATACCTTCTGTATCTCCTTTTTGAAAATCGAAACGTTTTTTTTCTTCATCAGTTAACGTGATGTACGCTGTTTTATACGACGGTAAAATCTGTAAATTACTTAAAGCTTGACCTAATAATAACAATCTATTATATGAATTTGCATCATATACATTATTATGTATTCTGTCGTTTTGCGCTCCTTTATCAATTAAATCTGCAATAATTCTATGCGTTGTGCTTGTTGTAGATCTAAATCTAAACGAACCCGTATCTGTCATGATTCCTGTATAAATACAAGTGGCAATGTCTGCATCAATTAGATCTAAATCGGCATTCATTTCTATAAATTGATAAACCATTTGACTTGTAGAACAAATTTCAACATCAGAGTACATATATTTTACATCATCTGGTTGTTGATGATGATCTATCATAGCAAAATCGTTTGGATATTTTTCTAAAGTTTGCTGCATATCAGATCCCACTCTATGTAAGGCATTAAAATCAAGTAAAAAAATGATATCAGAATTCTGTATTGCTTTTTGAGATTGCGAATTTTGCCAATCAAATCTATAGGTAGTTTCAGATCCAGGCAACCAATGCAAAAAATCTGGATACTCATTTGGCACAACCACAGTACAATCATGTCCTTTTTTATCCAAATAATGTTTTAAAGCTAATGTTGACCCCATAGCATCTCCATCCGGATTTCTATGCCCAACAATTACTATATTTTTTGGTTTCTCTAGAAACCTTTTTAAATCTTTTAAGCCTTTTAAAATCATAGGGCGCAAATATACAATTTAATTAAAATTTTTATGTAATTTTGCGGCAAATTTGTGAAACGCTTTCACAATCATCAATTTGAAAAAAAAAGTCAATCAAATGGCAACAAACAGAACATTTACAATGCTTAAGCCAGATGCTGTAGAAAACGGACATACTGGAGCAATCTTAGAAAAAATTAACGCTGCAGGATTTAGAATTGTAGCATTAAAGAAAACACAAATGACAAAAGCTGATGCTGAAACTTTTTATGCTGTGCATAACGAGCGTCCGTTTTTTGGTGAATTAGTAGAATTTATGACTCGCGGACCAATTGTGGCTGCAATCTTAGAAAAAGAAAATGCAGTTGAAGATTTTAGAACCTTAATAGGTGCTACAAATCCAGCGGATGCTGCGGAAGGAACTATTAGAAAATTATACGCAACTTCTATGGGAGAAAATGCTGTACATGGCTCTGATTCTGACGAAAATGCTGCTATTGAAGGTGCTTTTCATTTTTCTGGAAGAGAACAATTTTAAGGATTTTTAAAAATCTTTATTAGTGATATATTTAAAACTCGTAACTATATGGTTGCGAGTTTTTTATTGTTTAAATTTTATAAGAACTTGCTGATTTTGTTCGGTTCTAAAAGGTAGAACTAATTAATATCGATTACAAGCTATTAAAATAATTTTTATGTAAAAATAATAAAACCTAGACCAACATCAATTTAGAAATTACATCATCACCCAGTTCTTCGTTCATCATTTTAATAATTTTATCTTTTCCGTAACTTAATTCTTCGCGTAAAACAGATGAGTTTAACTGAATAATTAAAGTCTTATTTTGCAACTTTACAGAAGTTGTGTGCGTTGCAACTCCCGAGCCCATCATTGTATTCCAAGTTTCTACTACTTTAATTTTATGCATTCCTTTACTCAAATTATTTTCTTTGATAAAGTTTTGCATTAAATCTTGAATAGAAAATGAATCGTTTTCTCTTTTTGTCATTTTATGTAGCTTTTTGCTTTTGGCTATTTGCCTTTCGCTAATTAAATAATTTTATTATTTCTAATCAGAATTTCAACTACAATTTAAAAATCTGATACGGTTTATTACTTTGTTTTACAATATTTTCTGTTCTTTCTTGATGCGTATCCGTAATAAATATCTGACCAAACTCATCATTATTTACCAATTCTATCAATTGAGAAACTCTGTTTTCATCTAACTTATCAAAAATATCATCAAACAATAAAATAGGAATTATACTAGATTGTTGCTTAATAAATTCAAATTGCGCCAATTTTAAAGCAATTAAATATGATTTTTGTTGCCCTTGAGAACCAAACTTTTTTATAGGATATTCTTCAATTTCAAAACTTAAATCGTCTTTATGAATTCCGGAGGATGTATATTGTAAGACCCGATCTTTTTCTAATGATTTCTGCAAAATCTCTAACATTGTAAAATCTTCTAATTGGCTTTTATACCTGAGATTTACACTTTCTTTATCGCCAGAAATTATTTGATATTTTTCATTAAAAATAGGAATAAATTTTTCTAAAAAATCTTTTCTAACTTCATAAATTTTAGCACCGTAATTTGCTAATTGCTCATTATATACACTTAAATTTAAAGCATCAAAGGTTCTGTTTGCTGCAAAATATTTTAACAAGGCGTTTCTTTGACTCAACACCTTATTATAAGCTAATAAATCTTGCAAATAAGATTTGTTTTGTTGAGAAATAACACCATCAATAAATTTTCTTCTTGTGTCGCTGCCTTCTGTAACCAAATCTCTATCCGCAGGCGAAATAATTACTAAGGGAATTTGACCAATATGTTCAGAAAACTTATCATAATTCTTGCCATTTCTTTTCAATACTTTTTTTTGTCCTCGTTTTAAACTACATACAATTTTCTCTGTTCTAGCGTTTAAAATGTATTCACCTTCAATCATAAAAAAAGGTTCATTGTGTTTTATATTCTGAATTGCGACAGAATTAAAATAACTTTTTGCAAAAGACAAGTAATAAATAGCATCTAAAACATTGGTTTTACCAACACCATTATCACCTACAAAACAATTTATTTTCTGCTGAAAATCAAAAGATTGCGACTCAATATTTTTAAAATTAACTAAAGAAATTCTCTGTAAATACATGAATAAAAATCAGGTTTGAAAAGGAATTGCAAATTATTGAAAATTTAGCGAAATAACCTCTTTTAAAATCCAATTAAAAAAACTATTTTTGTCGCCACTAATTTTTAAGGAAATATGGCAACGTACAAGAAGAAAGGATTTAAAGCAAAAGATAAAAACGAGCAAAATCAGATAGACGATTCTAAGTTCGAAACAGCTGAAGTGTTTCATACTTTAGAAGAAACGGCAACAAAATCTGAAAAATGGATTGAAAAAAACAGCAAACCATTATTCTATGCTTTAATAGGAATTGTGGTTCTTTTCTTAGCTTTTTTAGGCTATAATAAATACATCGTTGAACCAAATGAAATAGAAGCTTCTAACGAATTAGCTTTTCCAAGAAAACATTTTGATGAAGCGGCTACTGCTGGTTCTGGAATAGACTCTTTACTTACTTTAGGTTTAGAAGGTGCAGATGGTAAATACGGATTTTTAGACATCGCTGATTCTTACAGCGGAACAGATGCTGGAAATTTAGCAAATTATTATGCAGGTGTTTCTTATTTACAATTGAAACAATATGACAAAGCAATTGAATTTTTAAGTAAATTTAATTCTGATGACGAAATGTTAGGTCCTGTTTCTTTAGGTGCAATTGGTGATGCTTTTTCTGATATTAATCAACAAGAAGATGCTTTATCTTATTACGAAAAAGCAGCAAACAAAAAAGATAATGAGTTTACTACTCCTTTATTTCTATACAAAGCAGGTCACACTGCCATGGCTTTAAAAGATTATAGTAAAGCAGAAAGTTTATTTACACAAATAAAAGAAAAATACTCAAAATCTGATCAAGGTGTAGGTATTGATAAATTTATAAACGCTGCAAAATACGCTCAATAGTATATAGTTCTTTAGGTTTTAGGAATTAGTTAAAACCTAACTACTAATCAACTTAAAACTAAAAAATGGCTACAACCAATTTATCAGTTTACGATAAAGCTACAATCCCAAATGCGAAGAATTTTCGATTTGGGATTGTTGTTTCTGAATGGAATCCAGAAATTACACAAAACCTTAAAAAAGGCGCAATTGAAACCTTGTTAGATTGTGGCGCTCTAAATGAAAACATTATTTCTTGGGATGTTCCTGGAAGTTTTGAATTAGTTTATGGTTGCAAAAAAATGATTCAATCTCAAAAAGTAGATGCAATCATCGCTATTGGAAACGTTATTCAGGGCGAAACAAAACATTTTGATTTTGTTTGCGAAGGCGTTACTCAAGGTATTATAGACTTAAATGTAAAACACGATGTTCCAGTAATTTTTTGTGTTTTAACAGACAATACAAAACAACAATCTTTAGATAGATCTGGTGGTAAACTAGGCAATAAAGGCACAGAATGTGCTGTTGCTGCTGTAAAAATGGCTGCAATTAAAAACATAGATATTACTAAAGATAGTATCGGTTTTTAAAGAGAATTTTTTTAAACAATCTCCCACAAGTTTTTTTTTCAAAATTTGTAGGAGAATATTTTTTTTATTACTGATTTTTAATCTTCAAAGGTTTTAAAACCTTGCAGTAATATTTAAGAATACTTTTAACATCATTATTTGATGTATTCCTTTTAATTTTTTAAATTTGAAGTGCTTAAAATTGGTATAATAATTGATTTTAAAACATCAATATTCACCAATTATTTTATACTACTATGGGATTTTTAAAAAGAACAAACAAGAAATTTGATTACCAACCTCGCTATTACAAAGGCGACGGAAGTCCTTACAAAATAGAACACAAACTAGATCAGTACAGAAGTACTACTGGTAAAAATAAAGGTTTAAAAACAAAATTTACGACTGCAATAAACGAGCTTAAAAATGCAGAAAAAGGCTCTAACAAAACGGTTATCTATATTATTTTAGTCTTGGTAATGATTTTCTTATATATCATAGATTTTGATATTTCAATATTCTATTCTAAATAATGTCTGATATTATTCAACTTTTGCCCGATCATGTAGCGAATCAAATTGCTGCAGGTGAAGTAGTTCAGAGACCCGCTTCTGTGGTAAAAGAATTGTTAGAAAACGCTATTGATGCTGGCGCAACAAATATAACTTTACTTTTAAAAGATGCTGGTAAAACACTTATTCAGGTTATTGATGATGGCAAAGGAATGAGTGCTACAGATGGTAGAATGTGTTTTGAAAGACATGCTACCTCAAAAATTAAAAAGGCAGAAGATTTA
>JANQTQ010000277.1 GCA_030731625.1 Polaribacter sp.
ATCAATATCAGATGAATTTGAACGAATTATTAATTCTGTTTTCATACTGAACTGGTTTTAACACTACACTTAATTGTGCAGATGGTTTAATATTGTCAGGTATTTTTAATACCAGTGAGGTTAAACAAACCTCGATGTCAATGAACTTTTGTTTTTTTTTACGCTAAACAATAAACCAAAAAGTAAGCGAATGCTTACTTTTTCTTGTGTCTATTTGCTCTAGCTCTTTTCTTTCTTTTGTGTGTAGAGATTTTTGCTCTCTTTCTTTTTTTACCACTTGGCATAATGTTCAGATTTTATAAACCTCTTTTTAAGGTTTAGATTAATATTGTGTTACTTAACCGCTACTTTATTTTTTACTCCTTCAGTAAAAGTTTTAGCCGGCTTAAAAGCTGGAATATTGTGAGCTGGAATCTTAATAGTCGTATTTTTTGAAATATTTCTACCCGTTTTTTCTGCTCTTGTTTTGATAATGAAACTACCAAAACCTCTTAAATAAACGTTATCGCCATTTTCTAATGCACCCTTTACTTCAGCCATAAATGCTTCAACAGTTGCTAAAACATCTGTTTTTTCTATACCAGATTTGTCTGAAATTTTTGATACGATATCTGCTTTCGTCATGATTCTATTTTTACTATTTTTTTGTTAATTTACTCTCAAAAATGCGGATGCAAATATATGATAATTAATCAATTCCAAAAAGATTAACACTTAATTTTATCTTAATTTTAAAATGTAATATTGCAAATCTATTTTTTAACCATGAAATTTTCTAACACTTTAATATATTGGCAGTTACAAAACAACCGAGAATTACCTTGGCGTAAAACTAAGAACCCGTATTTTATTTGGTTGAGCGAAATTATGCTACAACAAACAAGAGTTGCCCAAGGAATGGCATATTATTTAAAATTTACGACCACTTTTCCAACTGTTTTCGACCTCGCTAAAGCGGATGAAAGCACCGTTTTAAAAATGTGGCAAGGTTTAGGATATTATTCGAGAGCAAGAAACCTTCATTTTACTGCCAAACAAATTGCAAACGAGCTAAATGGCCAATTTCCATCAACCTATAAAGAAATAATTAAACTAAAAGGAATTGGCGATTATACCGCTTCTGCAATTGCATCAATTTGTTTTAATGAAACAACCGCAGTTGTAGATGGCAATGTTTACCGTGTTTTATCAAGATATTTTGGCATCAATACTCCTATAAACTCATCCGCAGGAATTAAAGAATTTAAAATTTTAGCACAAACGTTACTAGACACAAAGCAACCTGGTGATTATAATCAAGCTTTAATGGATTTTGGCGCATTGCATTGTAAACCACAAAATCCGCTTTGCGAAACGTGCCCGTTTTCTGATAGTTGTGTAGCTTTAGAAAAGAAACTAACCAAAGAACTGCCTGTAAAAGAAAAGAAAGTGAAAGTTAGAAATCGTTATTTTAATTTTCTTGTAATTAAAACAGCTGATGACACAACCATTTTATCAGAAAGAAAAGGCAAAGGAATTTGGCAAGGTCTGTATCAGTTTCCTTTAATTGAAAGCGATACTATAATTGATACGGAAACGCTTATTTCATCAGAAAAATTTATACAACTATTTCCTGATGAAACCACCATTTCTTTATTTAATGAAAAAGAAATCATTCATAAATTATCTCACCAACATTTATACACACAGTTTTGGATTGTAGAAACCGTAAAATCATCCAAAGCAAAAATAAACTGGAACGAGATTAAAAAATATCCTGTACCCGTTTTAATAGCCAATTTTATAGAAGAATTTCAACTAAAAAGTAATTGATATTTTTAGTACATTTGAACTGTAAATAAAAAAGCGATGGCAAGCACTGTAAACAAAGTAATTTTAATAGGTAATTTAGGCGATGCTATAAAAATGCATTATTTTGAAGGAGGCAACTCTATTGGAAGATTCCCTATTGCCACTAGCGAAAGTTACACAAGTAAACAAACTGGCGAAAAAATTATTACTACAGATTGGCACAATATTGTTGTTAGAAATAAATTGGCAGAAATTTGCGAAAAATATCTTTCTAAAGGCGATAAAGTGTATGTTGAAGGAAAACTTAAAAACAAACAATGGGAGCAAGATGGTGTTAAACGCTATTCAACAGAAATTTATGTAAATGAAATGACTTTTTTAACCACCAAAAAAAGTCTTGAAACCACCAATAACCCACAACAAAATCAACAAACTGCTGCAAAACCTAAAACTGTTGCAACAGAAAAAGAAGACGATTTACCTTTTTAATATTTAAAACTTTAAAACTTGGACCCAGATCCTGAACCTTTATTACTATTTATTACTTCAATTAATATTTTATCTGCCATTAATATTATTGCATTATTGGCTCTATTAATAGGATCCGCTTTAATTTCGGGAACTGAAGTAGCTTTTTTCTCTCTTTCTCAAACAGACTTAAACGAACTATCTAACGACGGAAAAGATGAAAATATTATTGTAACTTTATTACAAAGACCTAGAAAATTATTAGCCACAATTTTAATTACAAATAACTTTGTTAATATTTTAATTGTGTTACTATTTGCTTCTTTAGCAGATACTTTTTTTGGAGATTTCAACTACGAATTAAACCTTCATTTTTTTGTAGTTCCAGTTCGTTTTTTAATTGAAGTGATACTGGTAACCTTCCTAATTCTATTATTTGGAGAGGTTTTACCTAAAGTATATGCCTCTAGAAACGCACTTCCTTTTTCAAAAAAAATGGCTAAATTTATAGGAGTCATAAATGTGTTGCTTACTCCTTTTAGCATGCCTTTAATTTCGTTAACAAAATTTATTGAAAAAAAACTAGGTAGTAAAAACACTAATTTTTCTGTAGAAACATTGTCTCAAGCTTTAGAACTCACATCCGAAGGCGCGACCACTAAAGATGAACAAAAAATTTTACAAGGAATTGTGAATTTTGGAAATACAGAAACCGTGCAAATTATGAAACCTAGAATTGATATTTTTGCACTTTCGGATACGGAAACCTATGAAAACGTTTTATCTAAGATTTTAGAAAACGGATATTCTAGAAACCCCGTTTATAAAGAAAATATAGATAATATAGTAGGCGTTTTGTACGCTAAAGACTTATTGGCACATTTAAATAAAAAAGATTTTAAATGGCAAAGTTTAGTTCGTGAAGCTTTTTTTGTGCCAGAAAACAAGAAGTTAGATGATTTATTAGACAACTTTAGATCTCGTAAAAACCATTTAGCTATTGTTGTTGATGAATATGGAGGAACAAGTGGTTTGGTTACCTTAGAAGATGTTATTGAAGAAATTGTAGGCGATATTAACGACGAATTTGATGATGAAGATTTAGCGTATTCTAAAATTGATGAAAATAATTACATTTTTGAAGGTAAAACAAGTATTAAAGATTTTTGCAGGGTTTTAGCTGAGGACGATGAAGAAATTTTTGAACAAGAAAAAGGTGAAAGCGAAACAATTGCTGGTTTTATATTAGAAATTTCTGGAAAATTCCCTAAAAAAGGCGAGAAAATAAATTTTAAGAATTACACGTTTACTATTGAAGCGTTAGACAAAAAACGCATCAAACAGATAAAAGCAACCAGAAATGCGTAACATTCTTATACTTTTTATTTTAGCAACTTTCACTTCTTGCAATACTGATATTTTACCAAAACCAAAAGCCTATCTGAGTTTAGAATATCCTAAAAAAGAATACACAAATTTAGCTTTAGAAAGGCCTTATTATTTTGAAGTTTTAAAAAATACAAAAATAATTGATGAAAAAAATAATTGGTTAAAAATCATTTATCCAAATATAAAAGCATCTATAGATATTACGTACAGACCTGTAGAAAACAATTTAAATGAGCTTTTAACAGAAGCCGAGAAATTGGTTTTTAAACATGCTGTAAAAGCGGAACAAATTATACCAAAAGACTTTTTAAACCCTAAAAAAAGAGTATTTGGAAGTTTATATGAAATTACTGGAAACGCCGCTTCTCAAATTCAATTTCATGTAACGGATAGCACCCATAACTTTATAAAAGGCTCTTTATATTTTTATGCAAAACCAAATTACGATTCAATTTTGCCTGCTGTAGATTATATCAAAAAAGATATTTTACACATTATTGAAACGTTAGAGTGGCAATAAAAAAGTTCTTGTTCAGTTAAAGCTAACAAATTGCATAGATTATTCCACAGAGATTCACAGAAAAAAGGAAAGTTTCACAGAGATTCACCTATTTTTTCTATGAACCTGTGAGATAAAAAACATTAACCGAATAAAGTTTCTCTTGCTTCTTGAATCTTGTGGCTTGCTTCCTTTTTTATAATATTGTCGCTTTTAAATCAAAAAAAACTTAAACAATCTCCATTTTCTGTAATAAGAAAGAAGCGTTCATATTTTTACAAATTCCGTTTTTTAAAGTGTAATCAAAATGTAATTCGTCATTGATAATTTCTGCATCAAAATAATAATTTTTGATTGCTGAAAACTCATTTTCTAATTCACACAAACTCACATCATGCGTTGCAATAATTCCTGTTGATTTAGATTTTGATAATTTTTCTACAAACTTTTTAGATCCAATTGCTTTGTCTTTACTGTTGGTTCCTTTTAAAATTTCATCTAAAATAATAAAGTATTTTTCAACTTTAATTTCATCAACAATAAATTTTAAACGTTTTAATTCTGAATAAAAATAAGACTCATCCTCTGTTAAAGAGTCTGTAGTTCGCATACTTGTAATCAGTTTTATTGGCTGATATTTAAAACGTTCTGCACAAACAGGCAACCCACAATTTGCCATTACAATTGATAAAGAAACCGTTCTTAAAAACGTACTTTTTCCGGCCATATTTGCACCAGTTACAATAAAAAACTGCTCGTCATCAATCACAAAATCATTGTCAATTCTTTTATCAACTTTTAATAAAGGATGCCCTAAACTAGTCGCTTTTATAATTTCTTTTTCATTGGAAATTTCGGGAAACACAAATTTTGGATGATTAAATTTAAAATTTGCCAACGAATTCTGAGCATCAAAAAAAGCCACAACTTCAAACCATTTTTGTACCGTATGTTTATAATTTAAAATCCATTTTTCTACTTTACAAGCATTAAATATTTCTGATAAAAACAAGCCATTTCCTAACACAGCAATAATGACGTTATTCCGTTGATCAAACCCATCTAAAATTTTAGAAAATTCTTTAAAAATCACAGAAGCTTTTTTACTTTCTGACTCAATAATTTCTTGTTTCTCTTTTAATATTTTAGAAGAAAATTCTTCATTTTCTATTTCATTTAACAATTGATGATATTGTTTAAAAGTGTCTGAAACTTTATCGGTTTCTGAGTATAAATGACTGGTTTTTTTGATGAAACTCCCTGTAATAAAAAGTCCTGCAAAAAACCACATAATAAGGATTGCAAACGGAATGATTCCAAAAGAAATAAGAACAATTAAAATCACAGAAATTAAAGAAAATACTATTTGAATTTTCGCTAAATATGTAGGAAAAACCGAAGTGTAATTAGAAATCCAATTTACAATGGATTTGGTTGTAATTTTAACAGAAACTAAACTTGCTAAAGCAGAAAAATGTTGCCTCCAAATGGCTTTATCAGAAAGCTCTTTTAAAGCATTTTGTTTTTCTAAAATAGCTGTCGTTTTATTTTCTGTTAATGTATTTGCTAAAAGGTTTTTTCCATCTTTTGTAGCCGTTCTATTTAGATATTGAAAAAACGAACCTTTACCAAATAAATCAATATCATTGCTATAATAATGTAACGGATTTATAAATTTTTCTCCAGTTTCTAAATGATGAAAATCGCGATTTAAAACTTTAATTTCTATTGAATTGATCTTAATTTTGGCATCAATAAGTTCTTTTTCTCTTTTTAACTTGATGAACTTTAAAACCAAAAAAGTAAAAAATGCAATCCCTAGAAAAGCGATGATAAACACATCAGGATAGGCACCAAAACTAAGATAGATTAAAAATGCGATTCCTAAAAAAACAGCGAATCTAAAGATTCCTAAATTGATTAGTTTCTTTTTAAGAGAAGAAGCTTCTTTCTCTAATTCAGCTTTTTGCTGAACGTAAAATTCTAACGGATTATTCATTTAATTAATTTCGTTCTTTAAATTTTATTTCTATATTTTCTGCTAAATCTCTACCATAAATAACGGCATCATCAATTTTATTAAAAACTGCAATTTTATATCTATTATTTCTGATATCCCAAATATTAACTTCACATTCATTTCTACTATTTAAAAACGTAGAAACTCTGTCTAGTTTTTTAAACTTTTGCCAAACTCCATATCCAAAAGGACCAACATAATAATATTTTCTGTACATCATTTCATCAAATTTAAAATGATGAGAAACTGATAGCGAAAAAGGTAACGCAAATCCGATTAAAATCAATTCAAATTTTACTAAATGCAAAAAAGAAATAAAATATTTTTCAGTAAATTCAAATGCATTATTAAGAAAAAAGAGTGCCAAAACATACACCATTATAGCATAAAAAACGGCAGATAATAATCTACTAAAAATAGATCTTTTTCCGAATGAAATAATTACATTTTTCTTTTCCAAAATTTAATAACTTGATATTCCTCCAGTTAAATTAAAGACTTTTAAATCTGGATATTCCGCTTTCAATTTTTCTGTGGCCTTGTAACTATTAAATCCTCTTTGACAAACCATTACATAGGTTTTGCTTATATCAATGGTAATTTTATCGGCATTAAATTCCTGAATTGGAATTGTTTTATCAACTTCAAAAGGCAATTTTAAATTGGGTAAAACAGCTATAATTTCTAAATTTTCATCACCTAATTTTGATTTTAAATCTTTAGGTGATATTTGCCAATCAGGATTTTGAGTACTACAAGCAATATCAAAATAGGTTTGAACTTTAAAAATTTTAGCAATTTTATCTTTTAAAACGATCGGTTTTAACTTCATTTTTAACTGCGTATTTTCAAGTGAATTATAAATCAACAATTGATTTGTTAATGGTGTTCCAATTCCTGTGATTAATTTTAAAACCTCATTTACTTGCTGCGTTGCAATCATGCCAACAATAGAATTTAAAGTTCCTGCTTCCTCACAATTAGGAATATCTGTTGCCATTTCTGGAAATGCGTCTCGTAAATTTGATGAATAATTTCCATCTTTCTGCAAGACATTAAAAGCGGCAACATAACCATCAAACTTATACAAAGAACCATAAACTAAAGGCTTATTTTTGATAACACAAGCGTCATTTAGCAAGTATTTTGTTGGTAAAGAATCTGTTCCGTCAACAACAATATCGACGCGTTCAATCAACTCAAAAACATTTTCTTTTGTAATTGGATGATTCGTAAAACTGACTTCTGTAAAAGGTGCTCTTTTTTTTATAAATTCTGATAAAACTTGTGCTTTTGGCTTACCAACATCATGTAAAGAATAAAAAACTTGGCGGTGTAAATTGGTAATATCAACGGTGTCAAAATCTACCAAATGAATTTTTCCAACGCCACTTGACGCTAAATAAACTACAATCGGACTTCCTAAACCTCCACAACCAACTACCAAAACAGAAGCGTTTTGCAATTTTTGTTGCCCAATTTCACCAATTTCTGACAAGGTTATTTGACGTTTAAAAAGCTGATTTTTATCCATTAATTCCCAATCTCTTTTTTAGCAACCTCAAACTCTTCTGGCGTATTTATATTTCTGATAAAATCATCATCAATCTCTACAATTTCAACATCAGAATTTATTAAAACTTTTCTAGGACAAGAATATCCTTGTGCTAAATATTGCAACAAAATAGGATATGCTTTTGGTTCGTAAATGGTAATTAAAGGTTCTGGAAAATCTTTACCTTTTCCCTTAATTGCTGTTGCAACTTTACTGGAATTTCTATGTTTTAAAAGTAACTGAATTATTTCTTCATTTACAAAAGGAACATCTGTCGCCAACACAAACCAAGCCGAATTTGGGTCTTTTTGAAACGCAGAACAGATGCCGCCAAAGGGACCTAAATTATAAAATTTGTCAGAAATTTCAAAGCTATTATCTAACTGATTTCTAACAGAATAAAACGTTTCTAAATTTTGGTTTTCAAGCAGTATTTTAGCGTGTTTTTTTTGTGATTTTCCAAAATAATTGAGTTCAGATTTATCTGTTCCCATTCTTGTACTTTTTCCTCCAACTAAAACCAATCCTTTTACAGAAGCAGTCTTTTCTTGAATTAAATTATGAATGTGATTTGCAATAAGATCAACGGCATCAATGGTATAGCAATTCAGGTTTTTTATCTGCGGATATTTTTCCACTAAAAAATCAAAATATTCAGTTTCTGATTTCAATTTTACAACAAACTGAATAGCATCTAATTGCTCTAATCTTTTTAAAACAGAAGCTTCTTTTGCTTCATCTAAAACCAAAATTTGTTTTGCTCCTTGATAATGATTCCCGTTGATAAAAACAAAATCGTATTGTGCAAAATCTAAACGTTGCTGAAACTTGTTAACATTGCCTGAAGTAGTAATCTGGACATTTCCTTCGTGATGAAAAACATATTCTGATATATTATTTTGCTCCACATCTTTTGCGTGAGAAGCATCAAAATACGCTAATTTATAATTCGATAATTTCTTTGAAACTTTTTGAACTAAATCAGAAATTACACCACAATTTGTACCCAAAATTGCAATTTCATTAGGCGCAAAATTATCGTTATTTCTTTTTTCTAAATTTGAGTGTTTTGTATGTTTAGCCATTTTTAATATCAGATTTTCCTCCTGTTTTTTCTAACAATTTTACTTCTTTAATCACCATTTTCTGACTGATACTTTTACACATATCATAAATAGTTAAACACGTAATATTTGCACCTGTTAACGCTTCCATTTCTACTCCAGTTTTCCCTGTAATTGTAACCTCACAAAGAACTTCAACATTTTCAGAATCTATAATATTGATATCGATATCAACTCCATTAATTAATAACGGATGACACATTGGAATTAATTCTGATGTCTTTTTAACACCTTGAATTCCAGCAATAATTGCCGTTTGAAAAACAGATCCTTTTTTAGTAATTAGCTCATCATTTGTAAAATGAGCAATTACTTCTTTTCCTAAAAACATCGTTGCTTTTGCAATTGC
>JANQTQ010000278.1 GCA_030731625.1 Polaribacter sp.
TTGAATCTTATGTAGGTTCAATTATAGGTACAATGGTATTAGGAGCTTTTATTATAACTCCAAGCTTTGATGGTTTAGGTGCTGTTTATTTACCTTTAGTTTTAGGAGCTGTTGGTATTTTAATGTCTATTCTAGGTACATTCTTCGTAAAAGTTAAAGATGGTGGAAATCCGCAAACTGCCTTAAATATTGGTGAATTTGGTTCTGCTGGTTTAATGGTGATTGCCTCTTATTTTATTATAAATGCATTAATTCCTGAATCTGTTGAAGGATTACCTTTTGGAGCAATGGGAGTATTTTGGGCAACAATCGCTGGTTTAGTCGCTGGTTTAGGTGTTGGTAAAATTACAGAATACTATACAGCTACAGGTAAAAAACCTGTAATGTCTATTGTTGCGCAATCAGAAACTGGAGCAGCAACAAATATTATTGCTGGTTTAGGCGTTGGTATGATGTCTACAATGATTCCTATTCTTTTAATTGCTGCTGCAATTATGGTATCTCACCATTTTGCAGGCTTATATGGTATTGCTATTGCAGCTGTTGGTATGTTAGCAAATACTGGTATACAATTAGCAGTTGATGCATACGGACCTATTTGTGATAACGCAGGTGGTATTGCAGAAATGGCAGAATTACCTAAAGAAGTTCGTGAACGTACAGATAAATTAGATGCTGTTGGTAATACAACTGCTGCTGTAGGTAAAGGGTTTGCAATTGCTTCTGCAGCATTAACTGCTTTAGCTTTATTTGCTGCTTTTATGAAAACAGCTAATGTAATTGCTATTGATGTTTCTCAACCACAAATTATGGCTGGTTTATTAGTCGGTGGAATGTTACCTTTTGTATTTTCTGCTTTATCTATGAATGCTGTTGGTAGAGCTGCAATGGCAATGATTGAAGAAGTTCGTCGTCAATTTAGAGATATTCCTGAATTAAAAGCTGCTTTAACTGTAATGCGTAAGTATGATTCTGATATGACAAAAGCTTCGAAAGAAGATAGAGCTATTTTTGATGCTGCTGATGGTGTTGCTGATTACGGAAAATGTATTGATATTTCTACAAAAGCATCTATTAGAGAAATGGTTTTACCAGGATTATTAGCAATTGTTGTTCCTGTAGCTGTTGGTTTTATTGGTGGCGCAGAAATGTTAGGAGGTTTATTAGCTGGTGTTACCACTTGTGGTGTTTTAATGGCAATTTTCCAATCTAACGCTGGTGGTGCTTGGGATAACGCTAAAAAAACTATTGAAGAACAAGGTAAAAAAGGAACGGATGCTCACAAAGCTGCTGTTGTAGGAGATACTGTTGGAGATCCTTTTAAAGATACTTCTGGACCTTCTTTAAACATTCTTTTAAAATTAATGTCTGTTGTTGCATTGGTAATTGCACCAAGTATTGCTTTAAATAGCGCTGCTGTGTCTACTTACAATGAAACAAAACAAGAAGTAAAAGTAGAAATTACACAAACTTCTCAAAATGCCTCTATGGCTACAATTACTACTACAAAAGTAGTTAATGGTGAAGCTACTAAAGAAGTACAACAAATTAAAGGAACTGCTGCTGAAGTTGAAAGCAAAGCAAAAGAAGCTCAAAAAATAGTTTCTCAAGATGTTTTAAAATCAGATCAATAGTTCTTTAACTAATAAAAGTTTATTTACATAAAAAAGCATCCAAATTTTGGGTGCTTTTTTGCGTTTTAATAACTTCTTTTTCTGATGATACTAAAAGCTCTTTTCTCAACAATATTTTTGCTAATTTTTACAACTCCAGCAAAAATCGCTTTAAACTTAGCTACTTTTAAAGCAAACTCACTAAATCTTAATAATTTACCAAACTCTTTATCTAACTCTTTTTTATAGGATGACATAAACGCATCAGAAAAATTCTTTTCATTTAAGCACGTTGCAATCTTCTTAGCGCAAATAATTCCAGACATCATTCCTGTCCCTACTCCTTCTTTGTAAAAAGAATTTGCCAATCCTGCTGCATCACCAACCAGGAAGAACCTATTTCCGCATACTTTTTGCTTGCTAAAATGATACGGAATTCCCCAACCTCGCCATACACTTATTTGTTTAGCATCCATAAATTTAGGAGCAACTTTTGGATGATTTTTAATAAAAGCTTCAATTTCATCTTTTAGATTGATGTTATTGTCTATTATCTTTTGAGTATTACCACCTAAAGTTACATTAACCTCATTATTAGGTAAAGGAAACACATAGAAAAACAAAGGCATTTTGTTATAATGCAAACGTATTTCTGCTTCATTTTTAAGTGGCATTTTAACATTATTAAAATAGGCACTAATAAAGGTTGACATCTTTTTTTTATCAGGAATAAATCCTGTTAATTTTTTAGAAACGGTTGATTGTATTCCGTCTGCACCAACAACAATTTTGGCAAGTATTTGTTTGCCGTTTTTTAGTGTTACAATAATTCCTTCGGATGTTTCTTCTAGGCTTTTAACACCACTTCCAAATTCACAAGTTGCATATTCTTTAGATAATTCATTGACTAAAAAATAATCAAAATCAATTCGTTTTCCATAAGAAATCACCCTATTTCTATCTTCCTTTTCTTTAAATTGAAGCTTTAAGTTATTTTTAATATGTAAATTAATCTTATTACTATGAATAAACTTTGGATTTGCCACAAATGCATCAAACAATCCTAAAATACGTAATGATTTATAAGCGTGAAGAATTAAACCATCTCCACAAGTTTTATCCCGCGGAAAAGTTGCTTTATCAACTATATAATGCTTAATTTTAAGTTTAGACAGCATTAAAGATGTGCTAGCGCCTGCTGGACCAGAGCCAACGATACAGACATCCGTTTTTATCATACCTTACTTCTTAAATGAATGTAATTTTAAGACTTAATTATAATAAATTAAAATTTTTATGGATTTATTTTACAATCTCAAATCAGAAAAAACAACATAAGTGATCAGACATCTTTAACTTATAAAAATCTTATCAAAATAAATTATTCTTATTTCATAAAAAAAGCACCCAAAATTTGGATGCTTTTTACAATTAGAACTATTTTTAAAGTGCATAACGTTGAGGACCTCCTCTACGGATTTCTTCGTTAGCAAATTCTTCAAATTGTTTAAAATTTATTCTAAAAGCATTTGATAATTGAAACGCTGTTTTATAGTACTCTTCATCATTATTCCAAGTAGATCTCGGACTTAATAATTCGGTTGGAACGCCAGGACAAGTTCTTGGTTGTGCCACTCCAAAAACAGAATGTATATGATAATCCTCATACGTATAATCACCTAAATTCCCATTTAAAACAGCCGTAATCATTGCTCGGGTATATTTAAGTGGCATTCTTCTACCAATACCATATTTACCGCCAGACCAACCCGTGTTAACTAACCAAACATGCACACCCGCATCTTTCATTTTTTTGCTTAACATTTCTGCGTATCTTGTTGGATGTAAAGGCATAAATGGCGCACCAAAACATGCTGAAAAACTAGGTACAGGTTCTGTAACACCTGCTTCTGTTCCTGCTACTTTTGCTGTATAACCAGATATAAAATGATACGCAGCTTGCGCCGGTGTTAACTTAGATATTGGAGGCAAAACGCCAAAAGCATCTGCAGTTAAAAAGAAAATATTTTTAGGATTTTTTCCTATGGATGGTTCTTGAATATTATCAATATGATAAATAGGATAACTAACTCTTGTATTTGGCGTAATAGATGTGTCTGCAAAATCTACAACTCCATTTGCATCCATCACCACATTTTCTAGGATAGCACCTTTTTTAATAGCTGCAAAAATTTCTGGTTCTTGTTCTGCTGATAAATTAATCACTTTTGCATAACATCCACCTTCAAAATTAAAAACAGTATTTTCTTCTGTCCAGCCATGTTCGTCATCACCAATTAAACTTCTATTTGGATCGGTAGAAAGTGTTGTTTTTCCGGTTCCCGATAATCCGAAGAAAATAGCCGTATCGCCTTCTTTACCAACATTTGCAGAGCAATGCATTGGCAAAGTGTTTTTATAAACTGGAAGTATAAAATTAAGCGCCGAAAAAATTCCTTTTTTAATTTCTCCTGTATAACCTGTTCCGCCAATTAGCGCAATTTTTCTAGTAAAGTTTAAAATGGCAAAATTATGTTGACGCGTTCCATCAACTTCAGGATTTGCCATAAAGCCTGGTGCATTAATTACAGTCCATTCTGGCGAAAAGTTTTTTAACTCTTCTTCCGTTGGTCTTAAGAACATATTGTAAGCAAACATATTGCTCCAAGGATATTCGGTTACAACCCTAATATTTAATTTATAATCTTTATCCGCACAAGCGTAACTATCTCTAACAAAAATTTCTTTTTCTGATAAATAATTAACTACCTTATCGTAGAGTTTATCAAATTTATCTGCCTCAAAGGGTAAGTTTATTTTACTCCACCAAACTTCATCCTTTGTAATTTCATCTTTTACAATAAACCTATCTAAAGGAGAACGCCCTGTAAATTCACCTGTATTAACAGCAATTGCTCCTAATGAAGATGTTACTCCTTGTTCTTTTTTAATGGTTTCATTGTGTAGTTCGTTAGATGTTAACTGATAACGAATTGTTGCATTTTTGATTCCTAGACTATTTAACGAAATCGATTTCGTATTTGTATCTATCATTTCAATTTATTTTGTAGTTAATTATTATACAAAATTAAGCAATATTTTAAAACAAGCGCGCATTTCGAAGATAAATATTATTATTTTACCGATTTGCTAACTTTCTTTACGAATATCGTAATCATTGAAAACCATCCAATTACAAAAAACAAACCTCCTAAAGGTGTTATAAACCAGATTGATTTTGCTGTTATTGAAGTTAACTGAATTAGGTAAATTGATCCTGAGAAAAACAAAATTCCTAAGAAGAAAATGTAACTAATACTATTCTTTTGTTTGATTGAAAATCCCTCAAAAGTATTTACAAACAATAACACAATTACATGAACCATTTGATAACGAACAGCAGTTTCAAAGCTTAATAATTGATCTGATGTTAGCGTTTCTTTTAATGCATGTGCACCAAAAGCACCTAAAATAATAGCCAACATTCCTAAAAAACAGGTAATAATTAAATTTTTAAACATTCGTTTTATTTATAAATTTACATAAAATAGATTTCAAAATAAGTTTTTTTGAAGATTATAGAAATAGAAAAAATTAATAATCTTCAAAAATTTACTTTGATTAAAAGGAGATTTTATTTTATTTTATCTACTTGACTAGAAAATGTACTTTCAAAAATTTTGTCTGCGTTAGAAGCTTCAAAACCTTCTCTTCTATGCTCTCTTTTAATTTCTTTTAGTGGTAGATTTTTAAATTCTGGAAGTATTTTTCTTTCTGCAAATTCTACATAACTTCCAGGAATTGAATGCTTGTCTCCATCGGCAAATGTAGCTTCACATACTTGTGAAATTGTAGAACTTTGCAAAAGTAAACCATCACTACTTGTTTTTATAAAACCACCAGCATCACTTAATTGTACACCAATACTATTCACAAACGTATTAAACTGAACTAATGAATTGTATCCTTCTGGCAATCCATTAACAGTAATTGTATAATGATTTAAGTAATATCTATTGTAAATAACCCAAGCTGCATATTCACTTTCTTCCTTTAATGTGCAGTAATCCTCCCAAGTTGGTACTCGCCATAAAGCAGCATGTAAGTACGCATCAATTTCGTTAGATTTATTTAAATCAAGAGCATCAACAGGATCAGAAATTACTTCATCCGTATATGATTTAATAATATTTTGAATATTTTCTGAAAAACTTGATACATTAAGTTCACTAATAAAAATTCTTGGATATTTATTATTTGGTGGCTTATACCAACGTGCATTTAGTTTCTTTTTTTCAAAGAGGTAGCTATCTTCTGCAGTATAACCAAAGTATAAAAATATTTTTTCGAAAGAAGCAATACCTAAATTAGGAACTCCCATTGTACGAAATGCAATATGATCATTCTCAATATCTTCCTGATTTTCAATTAAATGATTTGCAATTAAAGCATTTGTAATTTTTGATACATCAGGAACTCGTTCTTTGTAACGATCCATTAAGCCCTTTAAAACTTCATCTAAAACTTTCATTACTCCTAATTTTTAATAATTGGTTTTTAAATCTACAACAAATTAAATACATTAAAAAGTATATTATCTCTAAACCCTTTAAATTATGTTTAATTTTAAACAAATATATTATTATTTGTTTAATTTGTAACTAAAATTAATATATTCGTGGGAAATAAAAAACAATTTTTATGAAAAACATATTGATAATTGGTGCCGGTAAATCTAGTTCTTCTTTAATTAAATATTTATTAGCTACATCTGCTGATGAAAATTTACGATTAACAATTGGAGATATTTCTACGAGTAATGCTCTAAAATTAATAAATAATCATAAAAACGCCAAAGCCATCTCTTTAGATATTTTTGATAAAAATCAGCGTGAAAAAGAAATCCAAAAATCAGATATTGTAATTTCTATGTTACCTGCACATTTGCATATTGAAGTTGCTAAAGATTGTGTGAAATTTGAAAAACACATGGTTACCGCTTCTTACATATCCGAAGAAATGAAAGCGTTAGATAAAGCCGTAAAAGAAAAAGGACTTATTTTTATGAATGAAATTGGTTTAGATCCTGGTTTAGACCACATGAGTGCCATGCAAATTATTGATAAAATTAAAGAACAAAAAGCAAAAATGTTATTGTTTGAGTCTTTTTGTGGTGGTTTAGTTGCTCCAGAAAGTGATACTAATTTATGGAATTATAAATTTACATGGAATCCTAGAAATGTTGTTTTGGCGGGACAAGGTGGCGCTGCAATGTTTATTCAAGAAGGCACTTACAAATACATTCCGTATCATAAATTATTTAGAAGAACCGAGTTTTTAACTATTACTGATCAAGGAAAATTTGAAGCCTATGCAAACAGAGATTCATTAAAATATAGAAGTGTTTATGGTTTAGACAACATCCCTACAATGTACAGAGGAACCATTAGAAAGGTCGGTTTTTCTAGAGCTTGGAATATTTTTGTTCAATTAGGAATGACCGATGATTCTTATACAATTGAAGATTCTGAAAACATGAGTTATCGCGATTTCGTAAATTTATTTTTGGCTTACTCTCCCTCAGATTCTGTTGAATTAAAACTTCGCTCCTATCTAAAAATTGATCAGGATGATGTAATGTGGGAGAAATTGATAGAGTTAGATATTTTTAATCCGAAGAAAAAAATCAACTTAAAAAATGCTACTCCTGCTCAAATGCTTCAAAAAATATTACAAGATTCTTGGACTTTAAAAGAAGAAGATAAAGACATGATTGTAATGCAACATTTGTTTGGTTATGAATTGGATGGAGAAAAACATCAAATTGAGAGTAGTTTGGTGGTTTTAGGCGAAAATCAAACATATACTGCCATGGCAAAAACTGTAGGTTTACCGGTTGCTATTGCCGCCTTAAAAATTTTAAAAGGAGAAATAAAAACTCCCGGAGTGCAATTGCCAATATCTAAAGAAGTATATGAACCTATTTTGAAAGAATTAGAAAAATACGGCATTAAATTTACAGAAAGAGAAGTGGAATATTTAGGTTACAATCCTAATCATGTAACGGGATAAGTTGGTGTAATTACGAGAGACGAAGTAATTTTACTATTCATAAAAATTGCTTCGTTCATCAAACGAATAAACTAGAATTACATTTTTAGATAAAAGTCTTTGGTTAAATTTATATAAGCTTCTGTATATTGATGACGTTCAATTTCAATAACTAAATGTTCTTTTTTTATTTCTGATGGATGAAAAGAAAACTCCATTAAACTTCTTTTTATTTCTGAGGTTGGTTTGCCTTGAACATGACATACTTTATTTAAAAAAAGATCTTTTGATTTTGCTAAATTCACAAAATTTTCTTCTTCCTTAAAAGGGATAATGGTTGCAAATTTACCATCCGAAGAAAGAATTTTTACTACTCCAGTAACTAATTCTTCAAACGACAACGAACTTGTAAAACGTGCTTTATTTCTTGCAACATCTTCAGTTTCATAATCATCAGAATAAAAAGGCGGATTAGAAACAATTAAATCGTAGGTTTCTTCTTCGTCTGCAATTTCATCAGCAAATTCCTGAAAATTAGCATTGTAACAATACAAACGATCTCCCCAATCTGATTGTTCAAAATTTTCCACAGATTGCTCATAGGCATTTTCATCAACCTCAACAGCATCCACAGTCATGGCTTCAGAACGCTGAGCCAACATTAAAGCAATTACACCAGTACCTGTGCCAACATCTAAAATGGTATCTGGATATTCATCTACAGAACTCCAAGCGCCTAATAAAACACCATCAGTACCAATTTTCATCGCTGTTTTATCTTGCTGAACTGAAAAGTCTTTAAATTTAAATATTGAATCCATAGTGCAAAATTAGTAATATTTATTTCTAATAATTCTTATTTTTACACTGTTTACATTATTTTTGCAACTGACTTAAAATCATTCATTATGAAGAAATTATTTCTTTTATTACTTGTTGTTTATAGTTGTACAACTCCTACTGCAGAAACTGAAGAAGAAACTACAGAAATTTCAGATAAAACAGTAAGAATAGAAATTAGTACAACATTAGAAAATGATGCTGTTCAAATTACTTATTATGACTATGTTGATGACACAGATATTCTTAATGAATATATTTTTGATTATGATTCTTCTGGTAATGCTATACCTGTAGTAATTACTTTAGATGATTACGATTTTAGGTATATTCGAGGAGAAGTTTATAGAAAAAACTCTATTCCTAATGAATTAACATTAAAAATTTATGTTGATGATGAATTAATTATCGAGGAAAGTAAAACTGGTGATGAATCAGAGTGGATAAATATTGGCTTTAACTACGATATTTTAATAGGAGAAAGCATCTAAAAGCTACAGATTAATAAACTTTTGATCTTTCTATTTTATTAAATGTAATTGGTAGATTTCTGAATTTATTTGCAGAGAGGAAGTAAAAATTACTCCAATTGTTCCTAAAAATGTAGAAATTATTATAACTACCGATGCACC
>JANQTQ010000279.1 GCA_030731625.1 Polaribacter sp.
GTTAAATGGTTAGTTGGTTAAATGGTTAGTTGGTTAGTTGGTTAGTTGGTTAGTTGGTTAGTTGGTTAAAAGTTTAACTGGTTAATTGTTTAGTTG
This sequence comes from Polaribacter sp., assembly GCA_030731625.1. GTDB lineage: Bacteria > Bacteroidota > Bacteroidia > Flavobacteriales > Flavobacteriaceae > Polaribacter. The sequence goes on from JANQTQ010000279.1 coordinate 97, forward strand.
GTTAAAATAAAACACCTAAACTCTAAACATTTAAACACATAAACCCTAAACCTCTAAACTCCTAAACACACAACCTCTAAACTCCTAAACACATAACCCTCTAAACAAATAAACCCTAAACCTCTAAACCCTAAACACACACATCACATCACATCACATCACATCTTCACTTCCTTAAAACTCCCTATATTCTCCAAATACCAAGCATAGGTCTGCGCGATTCCTTCATTTAATTCTGTGGAATACTGCCAACCGATTTCTTTCATTTTAGAAACATCCATTAATTTTCTTGGGGTACCGTCTGGTTTTGAGGCGTCCCAAACAATAGTTCCTTGATGTCCTGTTACTTTTTGAATGGTTTCTGCTAACTCTTTAATAGTGATATCTTTTCCTGAACCTACATTGTATAAATACTCTGGCAATTCATTTTCTAAGGCATATACCACGGCTTCTGCCATATCATCTACAAACAGAAACTCTCTCATTGGTGTTCCACTACCCCACAACACCACATCGGCATGGTTATTTTCTTTTGCTTCATGAAACTTACGAATCATTGCGGGCAACACATGAGACGTTTGCAAGTCAAAATTATCATAATGACCATACAAATTGGTAGGCATTAAGCTTACATAATCTTTGTTGAATTGCTTCCTGATAGCCTGACAAAGTTTTACCCCTGTAATCTTTGCAATGGCATACCATTCATTGGTAGGCTCTAATGAGTCGGTTAATAAATATTCTTCTTTTAAAGGTTGTGGTGCAAATTTTGGATAAATACAAGAGCTCCCTAAAAACACAAACTTCTCAATTCCTGCTTTTAAAGCGCTATCAATTAAATTATTCTGAATTTGCATATTTTCCATCAAAAATTGATACGGAAAATCGTTGTTTGCCAAAATACCCCCTACTCGTGCGGCAGCATCAATAATAGCTACTGGTTTTTCTTTTTCTAAAAAAGCAACAACGGCTACTTGGTCTTTTAAATCTAATTCTTTGCTGGTTCTACCGATTAAGTTTGTGTACCCTTTATGTTCTAAGGCTCTCCAAACGGCGGAACCTACCATACCTCTATGTCCTGCTATGTAAATTTTGGTATTCTTCTCCATAAAAGGCTTGCTTACTTTTTTTTACTATTGGCGTTTTCTTTTTCTTGCACTTCTTTGCGCAACCCGCTGCTAGAAAAACGGTGCTCTCTTTTATTGTAAAAAAGTTTGATTCCCGATTGCTCACAGTATTCACGACCTGTAAAAGGTTTGTGCGCATATTCATCACCCACAATACGAACATCAATTTTAAAAGAACGCAATACGTCTTCTAAATCTTGCTCTGTTGCATAGGGTACAATCTCATCTACATATTTACATCCTTTTAATTGGATGTATCGTTCTACTACCGATTGAATGGGTCTGTTTTTTTCTGGACGATCTAAGGTGGGGTCTGTTTGTAAACCGCAAATTAAATAATCGCATTCTGCTTTTGCATCTTCTAACATTTTTACATGTCCTGCATGAAACAAATCAAAGGCACTAAAAGTGATTCCTACTACCATAACATTTATTGTTTATTTAATAGCCAAGAAGAAGATTGGATCTTATCTCCTAAGCCATCGATTAGTTGAATGTTTAATTCTTTACAAATTGGTGCTTCCGGAATGGAGTTGTTATCCTGATCGCCACCATTAGCAAAACCTAGGTCGTATTCCGCTCCGTAGGTTTCAAACAACGTACGAATAGATTCGCATACCGTTCTATCTTT
>JANQTQ010000280.1 GCA_030731625.1 Polaribacter sp.
ACTGATAATCTCCAGAACGAGGAATACATGTTGGGTGAATTTGTGTATAACAAGGATTTGCAAAATATGCTCCTTTTTTATGGATTTTCCATGCTGCAGTTGCGTTAGAACCCATTGCGTTTGTAGATAAGAAATATACATTTCCATAACCACCAGAACCAATTACAACAGCATGTGCAGAATGACGCTCAATTTCTCCTGTAATTAAATTACGTGCAATAATTCCTCTTGCTTTTCCATCAACAATAACAACATCTAACATTTCATGTCTGTTAAACATTTCTATTTTACCACGAGCAATTTGTCTATTCATTGCAGAATACGCTCCTAATAATAATTGTTGACCTGTTTGTCCTTTTGCGTAAAAAGTTCTAGAAACTAAAACCCCACCAAAAGAACGGTTGTCTAACAAACCACCATAATCACGTGCAAAAGGAACACCTTGTGCCACACATTGATCAATAATATTTGCAGAAACCTCTGCTAAACGATATACGTTTGCTTCACGAGAACGGTAATCTCCACCTTTTACAGTATCATAAAATAATCTGTAAGTAGAATCGCCATCTCCTTGATAATTTTTTGCTGCGTTAATTCCTCCTTGTGCTGCAATAGAATGCGCTCTTCTTGGAGAATCTTGATAAGCAAATGCTTTTACATTATAGCCTAACTCTGCTAAAGTTGCAGCAGCAGAACCACCTGCCAAACCAGTACCAACAACAATAACATCGATGTTACGTTTGTTTGCAGGGTTTACCAAGTTAATATGATTTTTATAATCTGTCCATTTATCTTTAATTGGACCTTGAGGTACTTTTGAATCTAAAGCCATATTTTTATCAGATATTAATGGTTATGATTTAAGTGATGAAACAATGCAACAATAATAAATCCTAAAGGTATTATTATTGAGTATATTTTACCAAAATTTTGTAATGCTTTTTTTCTTCCTGCTGTAACTCCCATTGATTGAAAAGCTGATGTAAATCCATGCGCTAAGTGTAATCCTAAGAAAACAAATGCTACAACATAAGCTGCAACTCGCCAAATAGGAACAAATTTTTCTTGTAACTCATGAAAATATCTAAAACTACCATCGTGTAATCCAGACATATCGCCTACAACATATTTTGTGTTTAATTCTGGAATCCAGAAATCTATAAAATGAAGAACAATGAATGCTAAAATAGCTATTCCACTATAAATCATGTTTCTGCTCATCCAAGTAGAATTTGCTGCTCCATTGTCTTTAGCATAAGCAACTCCTTTTGCTTTTTTGTTTCTTAACTCTAAAACAAAACCCATTACAAAATGAAAAACAACACCAAAAATTAAAACGGGTTGTAATGCAAATTGAACTAAAGGATTTGTTCCCATAAAATGAGAAGCCGTATTAAATGCATCTTCGCTAAAAAGTGATAGTAAATTAACAGATAAATGCATTATTAAGAAAAACATGAGGAAGAATGCAGATAGCGCCATGGCTACCTTTCTTCCAACTGAAGATTTGAAAAATCCGCTCATTGTATTAATTTAGGTTATAATTATTGTTAACAAATGTACTATTTAGATACGCTTTAGTAAAATAAAACAGCTGTTTTTTGGTTATTTAGAATCGTTTTAATAAAGAAGTCTATTCTTTTTATTTTAAATGATTTTTACAATACGGCTAATATTTCTGCTACGGCAATTATTAATACCAAAGAAAATGGATATACGGCAGCATAGGCTATTTGTGGCGCATCAGATTCTGTCATTGAATCTGTGGCACTTAAGCCTGGTGTTGATGTCATTCCTCCAGTTAAAGCACCTAATACAGATAAAAAATTAATTTTAAGTAAAAAGCGTCCTGCAAAAACGGTTATAATCATTGGAATTAATGTAATTAAAGCACCATAAATAAAAAGAATCGCTCCATGTTCTTGAATTGCTAAAACTAAACTTTGACCTGCACTTAATCCTACAGGAGTTAAGAACAGTAATAGACCAAGCTGTCTTAATATTTGATTTGCTGGGCCAGGTAAATTCCAAATAATTGGTCCTGTTTTTCCTTTCCAACTTAAAAATATTGAAGACATTAGTACGCCACCCGTAAGACCTAATTTAAGGTACAAACCTCCAAGCGGAATTGATATAGAACCTACAAGTATACCTATTGCAATACCAAATGCAACCGGTAAAAAACTAGTTTCTCCAATTCTCTTTAAACTATCTCCAAAAAGTTGTGTTACTGCAGAAACATTACCTGTAGAACAAGAAACTAAAATTTTATCACCATATTTTATTTTGGTTGTTGGGTGAGGCGCTAAATCAATACTTGCTCTTCGAATACGAGTAATCGTTGCTGAATAGTTTTCAAAAAGGTTTAATTCTCTAATTGTTTTATTTACCACAGCGTCATTACTTACTACATACCATTTTACATCGTAAGTTCCGCTTCGCGGGATTTCAATATCCGTAATTTTTCCTAATAAAATTTCTATTCTTTGCAATGCATTTACAGTTCCTACTGCTTTAATAATGTCTCCTATTTCTAAAATTGTATCTTTTGTTGGTGAAATAGGCAATTGATTAGGTTTCATAATACGAGATATATTCGCTTTTGTCATAAAACGAATTTTTAACTCATCAATCGTTTTTCCGTGAACATTTTGGTTAGAAATAATTAAATTTTTATTGATAACCATTGGTGTATTAGAATTCGATTGTTCTTCAAACTTTTTCTCTTCTTCTTTGATATTTACTCTAAATAAAATAGGTCCTAATTTTACAAATAAAATAACCCCTAACACCCCAAAAGGATAGGCAATTCCGTATCCAATAGAAGCCAGCGGTGAGTGAGAAGATTCTATAGAAGCAGCCAAACCAGGCGTTGATGTTAAAGCTCCTGTTAGTAACCCGCTCATCATATTCATATCTACATTATAAATATAAGAAATGCTTACTGCTGTTAAACCTCCTGTTATTACCGTAATTGCTGCAAGTGCAATGAGCTTTGTTCCTTGTTCTTTAAAAGAACTAAAAAACGAAGGTCCGGCTTGCATTCCAATCGTATAAATAAACAAAACCAAACCTACGCTTTGTATAATTGGCGGAATGCTAAACGTAATGCCATATAAATTATATAAATACCCAAAAAAAATGGCTACAAAAATAACAGCAGATGTATCAAAACTTATTCCTTTAATACGAAGGTTTCCAAGAGCAATTCCAAGACCAATAACCAGAAATAACACAAAATAATCTTTATTGAGCAATTCTGAAAAAATTTCCATATGAAGTAATTTTTAGTGTAGTTTTATTAAAAACTGATTTTTATTTACGTGTACAAAAGTAGCAAATTACTATTTCAAATTATCATGATAAATATCAATAATTACTTACCATTACTCACTTTTTTAAATGCTAAACCTCTTAAGGTCTATCTATGTTGAGCGAATACGTTTGAGTATATTTATGCTTTTACAGGATAATTTTTTATTTTATTTTTTAGATGAAATTAGACATTTATTATTTTTCCATTTTCCTTGTAAAGATTCATTCGAAATTAATTGATCATCGCAAGTTAAAAAGTTGCCTTGTTCATTTTTTTTGATGATTTTCATTTCTCCATTTTGAATTGCATTTATTATTCTATACATCAACCCTTTATTGGAAACCTCACTTCCTTTTAAAATCAATTGTAAGCCTTGTTCATTATTATATAAATCCATTTCTGATGAAATTTCATCTGGCACTACTCCATCTTCTAATTTTCTTTTTTTGAAAGTTAAATAGTTTTCTTTTTCATGTGCTTTTCCTAGAGAACGAGCTGCTGATTTGCCAATTTCTTGATGTAATCTCGCCATCCAATAGGCATGTCTAAAAGCATCTACTTGACCACCAGAACCATCACCATCTAATAAATTTGTATTTTTTATGGAGTCGGAAACCTTTTTAGCTTCCATAGAAATAGCTAATGCTTTTTTTGCTTTAAAAGGATGCAACAAAACCCATGTTTTTAGGGGAGCAGAAAGTTTGAAAAATTTTTTGAAATTAGACTGTGAAAACGTGTTTATTGTTGTGAATATAACAAGTACGAATAGTATCTTTTTCATGGTGCTTTTTAATCATAAGCCTCAAAGATTTTTAAATTCTTTGAGGCTTATTTAGTACTTATTTTACTTCAAATTCTGATGATGCATCGCCAATTTTAACCGTGTATTTTCCTGTAGGTAAATAAAAAACGTTGTTTTTAGCTTTTTCATTAGTTGAATCTTTATGCACTTTTTCAAACTCTTTTTTGCCTTTATCAGAAAAAGATACATCAAAAACGGCTTCGTTAAAACCTTTGTTTGCATCCACCGTAATTGAGTTCACTTTTACGCTATCAGAAAAAATATCAATCGTAACTTTTTTATCCGAATTCACATAAAAAGGAATATTGATTTCAGGTAAATTTGGTTCAGACCATTTGCTCCAAGAACTTCCCCAAGAATCTCTTTTTTTAATTGAATTTATTGCAAAAACATGAACCGATTTAGCCAGTAATTCATCCGTAAAAAGTTGTAAAGATTCAATATCTGCTTTGTATAAACTACGGCCATGAGTTGCAACAATTAAATGTTTTGCAGTTGGCTGAATTACTAAATCGTGCACTGCAACATTTGGTAAACTCTTACTAAATACTTGCCAAGAAACTCCTTTATCAAAAGAAACATACAAACCATTATCGGTACCTACATATAAAAGATTTTCATTTGCAGGATCTTCTTTAATTACATTTACTGATGAAATTGGCAAAGAACCACCAATATTTTTCCAAGTTTGCCCATAATCATCAGACCTAAAAACATAAGGTGTAAAATCGTCAAAACGATAACCGTTTAAAGTTACATACACTCTTTCTTTTTTATGCGCAGATGCAACAACCCTAGAAACCCATAAATCTTTTGGAAAAGAATCTGAAATTTTAGTCCAAGAACCTCCTCCGTTTTTTGAAATATGTACAAATCCATCATCTGAACCTGTGTATACTAATCCAAATTGAAACGGACTTTCTGCAATTGTTGTTAAGGTTCCGTAAGCAACATTTCCTTTTTTTCCTCCCGTTGTTAAATCATCAGAAATTGTTTCCCAATCATCACCTTTATTTAAAGATCTGTGTAATTTATTACCTCCTAAATATAAAATATCTTGATTGTGTTTTGATAACAAAATTGGTGTTTGCCAATTAAAACGATAAGGATTTTCACCTAAAACATGTTTTGGTTGAATGTATTTTTGATCGTCTTTTTCTCTATCAATTCTGTAATAATTCCCGAATTGATAACCAGTATAGACAATATTCGGATTTCTGTCATCCACCTGAACCTGCATTCCATCTCCACCCATAATTGACTCGTAAGGATTTTGACCAGATTGATGCCAACCTTTATCTATTCTTGCATTATTATTTGCAACCCAAACTCCATTATCTTGCAAACCGCCATATATTTTGTAATTTTTCTGATTATCTGCATACACCGAATAGAATTGCCCAACTGCAGCGTTATTTAATTTTATCCAGCTTTCGCCGTCATCATAAGAAAGGTTTAAACCACCATCATTTCCGTTTAAAATATGACCTGCTTTTTTAGGATTTACCCATAAAGCTTGATGATCTGAATGTACATTTTCTTTGCTGATAGAAGTAAAGTTTTTACCACCATCTTTAGATTTTAAGATCGGAACACCTAAAATATAAATTCCGTTTTCGTCTTGAAGATCTACTCTAATTTCACCAAAATAATAACCGTAAGAAGAATACACGCCATCTAAATAATCATCATGCGTTTTTTTCCAAGAATTACCACCATCAGTAGTTTTAAAAACCTCTGCACCAATAACTTCCGTATCAAACAACATTGAATTTGCATCTTCTAAATATTTAGCCAAATCAATGGGTTTTACAGAACCAACTCTAACCATTTGTTTTACATTTTCTGCTCTATATTTTTCCTGAAATCCGTTATTTTTTAAATAAGTATTTAGTTTTTTATCCGTTAATTTTAAGAAATCACTAGAAGACATTGTTTTAAAATCATCTTTTGTTAAATCATCAGAAAGCTTTTTATCATCCTTTTTTTCTCTTCTAAACTGGCTGTCGTGCAAAGCATACACTGTATTTGCATTAAAAACAGCTAAGCCAATTCTACCAACTCCATCGCCTGTTGGAAATCCGCTTTTATCAGCAATTTTGGTCCAAGAAGTTCCAGCATCTGTACTTTTATAAATGGCAGAATTTTTACCATCACCATCAAAATTCCATGCTTTACGTTCACGTTCCCAAGAAGCAGCATACATAATATTAAAATTTTCTGGCGCAACGGCAATATCAATAATTCCTGTATTTTCATCAATATATAAAGTTTTTGACCATGTTTTTCCGCCATCAGCAGTTTTAAAAATCCCTCTTTCTTCATTTGAAGAATATAAATGGCCAATAATACCAATGACAACTTCGTCTGTATTATTTGGGTTGATAAGAATTCTACTTGTGTGATGCGAATCTAACAGACCAACATTGGTCCAAGTTTTTCCTTTATCCGTAGATTTTAAAACACCAATTCCGGCATAACTAGAACGCGAAGAATTTTTTTCGCCAGTACCTACCCAAATAGTTTCTGAGTTCCAATCTACAGCAATATCGCCAATATTTTGAGTATCTGAAGTATCTAAAACTGGCGTAAAAGTGGTTCCGTTATTATTTGTGTACCACAAGCCACCCGAGGCATAACCTACATAAAATTCTGTTGTATTATTTGGGTTTACATCAACATCTACCACACGACCACTCATAACTGTTGGGCCAATATTTGTAAAATTGATATTCTTTACTAAAGATGTGTTTTCTAATTGTTTTTTATCTTTTAATGATTTTTCGATTAAATTAGAACTTGTAGGTGTCTGCGCCATTAAAACAGTACTGCACAAAAACAGTACATATGGTATTATTTTTTTCATCTAAATAATTATTAGGATTCACAAAGTTAAAAAAATACATTTTCTTAAAAAGAATGATTTTTCAGATTAAAAAAATTAATTATTATTATTTTACTAAATTAGCAATAATTAATCAATTAAATTTTTATACAAAATGGGGATTTTATATACAATTATTATTGGAGCTATTTGTGGTTATCTAGCAGATGCACTTATGAAAAACAATGGTTATGGCTTAATTGCAAATATCATTATAGGTATTGCTGGTAGTTATATTGGTGGTTGGGCTTTTGCTCAATTAGGCCTTACCATAAATGTTGGTAATTCTATTGTAAATCAGATAATTGTTGGTGCAGTTGGTGCTATCATTATTTTATTTATTCTTGGCTTACTTAAAGCAACAACAAAAAGAGGAAAAGGTAGAAGAAGTAGTTAACTTTAACATACTTAAAAAATTAAAAGATGCTAAAATGCATCTTTTTTTTTGCTCTAATTTTACCCGAGATAATATAAAGTGTAATATTACAGATGCTTAACAATTAATCAATGTACATTTGCAAATCGAATTAGAAAACATAATTTTAGTTTTACAATAAATATTATACATGTCATTTAAAGACTTAGGTTTATCAGCTGCATTAGTAAAAGCAGTAACAGAAAAAGGATACACAACTCCTTCTCCAATTCAACAAAAAGCAATTCCTCCTATTTTAGAAGGAAAAGATATTTTAGCTTCTGCACAAACAGGAACAGGTAAAACAGCCGGATTTACCTTACCTATTTTACAATATTTATCCGATACAAAACATCCTAAATACAGACCTTTACGTGTGTTAGTATTAACGCCAACAAGAGAATTAGCGGCTCAAGTACACGACAATGTAAGAGAATACAGCAAATATGTAAATATAAAATCTGCTGTGGTTTTTGGAGGTGTAAAAGCGGCAAGCCAAATAGCAACTTTAAAAAAAGGCGTAGATATTTTAGTAGCAACTCCCGGAAGGTTATTAGATTTACATGATCAAAAAGCAGTTTCTTTTAAACGAATTGATGTTTTAATTTTAGATGAAGCAGACCGAATGTTAGACATGGGTTTTGCTAGAGATTTAAACAAATTGATTAGTTTTATGCCTGCAAAGCGTCAAAACTTGATGTTTTCTGCCACTTTTTCTGATGATATTAAAAAATTAGCAGCAGGAATTTTACACAACCCTGTTTCTGTAGAAACCGCTCCACAAAACTCTACTGCACAAAAAGTAACGCATAAAGTTTTTAATGTTGATAAAAATGATAAAACAACGTTATTAATTAAACTGATAAAAGACGGAAATTGGACACAAGTTTTAGTGTTTACAAGAACCAAACATGGTGCGAATAAACTAACAGAAAAATTAGTGAAAGCAGGCATTTCTGCCGCAGCAATTCATGGTAATAAAAGTCAAGGTGCAAGAACTAAAGCATTGCAGAACTTTAAGGATAATTCTATAAAAGTATTAGTTGCAACCGATATTGCTGCACGTGGTTTAGACATCCCGTTATTACCACACGTAATTAATTACGAATTGCCAAATGTACCCGAAGATTATGTACATAGAATTGGTAGAACAGGTAGAGCTGGCGCAGACGGAGAAGCAATTTCTTTAGTTTGTAGTGAAGAAACAGAATATCAAAATGAAATTGAAAAACTACTTGGCGAAAAACTAAAAACTACTGTTTTAGAAGGTTTTGAACCTACTGATACTGCACCTCCAAAAAGAGCTGCAACACAAAGTAAAAAATCGTTTGGCAAGAAGAAAAAACCTGCTGCGAATGCAAAACAAAATGCATCAAAAGAAAATAAACCTAAAAATAAACCTCATTTTAAAGGCAATAAACCTGCAAGTGAAACAGGAAGAGGAAGAACTGGCGCTCCTAAAAAAAGAAGTGTTAGATAATTAGACTCTGATTTGTAAGTACATAAAATATTAAAATATCCTATAGGTTTAAAAACTTGTAGGATATTTTCTTTTTTAGAAGACATTGATTTTAAAACCTATCTTATTTTTTTTAGAAAACGAATTTGCGTTAGGGATTGAAAT
>JANQTQ010000281.1 GCA_030731625.1 Polaribacter sp.
TTTTGGTGTTCGTGAATCTCCTAAAGTCGATTTCTTTTCATCAATGGAAAAGAAAAAGAAATAACCTTTTTAAAGATTAAGATATAAAAAAGTTGGGATTCATCTTTTGCCTTGATGCATTCCGAATGTAAGTTCGGAACCAAAAAATCAAGATAATCCCTATGAAATTGCTGCGCACCATTCTCTTTTGATATTCCATGCGTAGTGCTGCGCACCGCACTTCCATATCAACGTTCATTATTTCTTGGGATCACAAGGTATAATTCTAAAAGTATTATTTCATTCTAAATTCTTTCGATTATCATATGTTTATTATAAAGTCAGCATCTAAACCCGACATCCTTTTCTTTTTCGAAGAAATCCAAAAGATTACTTCACCCCCAGCTCTTTCTCAATAACCTGTTATTTTAAAAATTAAATACTTGCACTTCATAAAAAACCTTTTTTGTAAATTCGCCATCTTAAATTAGTTGCATTTTAATCAGTTGGATTAAGATTGTTGTTTCTCGTTTGCTGTTTCTTGTAAATTGAACCACAATCAACGAAACAGAAACAACTAACCAGGTACAAAATATAAATCACAAAGAATGAAAAATTTTGCTTTAATAGGAGCGGCAGGATACATTGCCCCTAGACATTTAAAAGCCATCAAAGACACCAACAATACTTTAATTGCGGCACTTGATAAATTTGACAGTGTAGGGATTATGGATAGTTATTTTCCGAAAGCAGATTTCTTTGTGGAGTTTGAGCGTTTTGATCGTCATATCGAAAAGTTACGACGAAACGGAACACAGTTAGATTATGTAAGTATTTGTACACCTAATTATCTGCATGATGCCCATATCAGAATGGCATTGCGAAGTGGTGCAGATGCCATTTGTGAAAAACCGTTGGTGTTAAATCCATGGAATGTAGATGCATTGCAAGATATTGAAAGAGAATCCGGAAAAAAGATCCATACCATCTTACAATTGCGCTTGCATCCAAGTATCATCGCTTTAAAGAAAAAGATTGATGAGAGTCCGAATGATACAAAATATGATGTAGATTTAACCTATATTACGTCCCGAGGAAAATGGTATGATATTTCTTGGAAAGGAGATGAAAGCAAATCAGGCGGAATCGCCACCAATATAGGGATTCATTTTTTTGATATGTTGGCCTGGTTGTTTGGGGATGTGCAAGAAAACCTAGTGCATTTAAGAGAAAAAGACAAGTCGGCAGGGTATTTAGAGTTTGAAAAAGCGCGTGTTCGTTGGTATTTGTCTATTGATGAAAATTCGTTACCTACAAATATCCGAGAAATAGGACAAAGAACCTATCGTTCGATCACGATTAATGGCGAGGAGTTAGAGTTTAGTACCGGATTTACAGAATTGCACACCAAGAGCTATTTTCAAATCCTTAAAGGAGAAGGTTTTGGATTGGTCGATGCTAAGGAATCGATAAAAATAGCCCAAAAAATTAGAAATAACACAATAATAACATTAGGGGAAAAACATCCTTTTTGTAGTTAAATAATTAATCCTATATTTGTCGAAATTAAAATGAAATCCCCATTTATGAAAAGAAAAGCAATTATTGTATCCGGATATTTCAATCCAATTCACAAAGGGCATTTAGAATACTTTAACAATGCCAAGGCATTAGCAGACGAATTGTTTGTAATTGTAAATAGCGATTTACAAAGAGGATTGAAAGGGTCTAAAGAATTCCAAAAAGAAGAGGAGCGTTTATTTATTGTGCAGAATATCAAAGCTGTAGATAAGGCGATGATTTCTGTAGACAAAGATAGAACGGTATGCGAATCTATTCGTACGTTGTTTGAAACCTACGGAGCGG
>JANQTQ010000282.1 GCA_030731625.1 Polaribacter sp.
CTGCAACTAAAACATCTATTTCTTCTTTTGTGTTGTAAAAAGCAAAAGAAGCTCTTACTGTTCCTGGTATTTTATAGAAATCCATAATCGGTTGTGCACAATGATGGCCTGTGCGAACAGCAATTCCTAATTTATCTAAAATTGAACCCATATCATACGGATGAATCTCAGCAATATTAAAAGAAATAACCGCTGTTTTTTTAGGCGATGTTCCGTAAATTTTTAAGCCTTCAATTTTTAATAATTCTTGCGTTCCGTATATTAAAAGCTCATTTTCGTAAGATGCAATGTTATCAAATCCAACTGAGTTCATATAGTCAATTCCTGCTCCAAAGGCAATTCCTCCACAAATATTTGGCGTTCCTGCTTCAAATTTATGAGGCAAACCTGCATACGTAGTTTTTTCAAAAGTAACAGTTTCTATCATTTCTCCACCACCTTGATACGGAGGCAATTTTTCTAACCATTCTTGTTTTCCATATAATAATCCAACTCCTGTTGGTCCGCACAATTTATGTGCAGAAGCAACGTAAAAATCAACATTTAATTTTTGAACATCTGGTTTTATATGAGGTGTAGCTTGAGCGCCATCAATTAAAACAGCAGCACCAACTTTATGAGCAGCTTCAATAATTTCTTCTATCGGATTTACAGTACCTAAAGCATTAGAAACATGATTACAAAAAACTAATTTTGTGTTCTTATTTAACAATTGATGGTAGGTTTTCATATCCAAAGAACCTTCATCAGTCATAGGAATCACTTTTAAAATAGCGCCTGTTTTTTCGCACAACATTTGCCAAGGCACAATATTTGAATGATGTTCTAAAGCAGATACAATTATTTCATCATCTTTTTGTAAAAGTGATGCAAAACCTGCAGCAACCATGTTTATAGATTGTGTTGTACCCGCTGTTAAAATAATTTCGAACGCTTCTTTTGCATTAAAATGTTTCTGAATTTTAATACGTGCTTCTTCGTATTTATCTGTTGCAATCTGACTTAACGTATGCACACCTCTATGAATATTTGCGTTGTAATTGCTATAATAATCTACAATTGTATCAATAACAATTTGTGGTGTTTGCGAAGTTGCAGCATTGTCAAAATATACTAAAGGTTTACCATGTACGGTTCTTTTTAGTATTGGGAAATCTTCACGAATTTTATCAACATTAAACATAAAAAAGGTTTTATAATACAAAGATAAAGGATGCATTTTTAAAGATGTGATAAAGTAGAAATGATTTTCTTATTTTTACATCAATAAAATATATTTTAAATGAAAATAGTGAAGCGAATTCTCCTTTTATTAATAGTTATTATTGCTGTTGTGGTAGTTTACAATTATCCAAAATTAAATCTTTTAGCAGGTTATTCTGCAAAGAATACAGCATCTTCTGTTTTTGTAGCCAATAGAACTTTAGCTTTTACGGACAGTACAGATAATAATTTTTCACCCGTAAATTTAGCCACCGATAAAGTTGATTTTGTAAATAAATTTGCAACATCCTCTGCTTTTGGGTTATTAACTAGAAAAGCAATTTACAGAGAGGGTTTAGGAAGTGTTTTAACAATATCCGAAGAAGATGAAACTGCATCCTATTTAGTTCCTAGAAGATTAAAAGCTGATAATGTTACTCCTTTTCCTTACGGAAATGCCGCACAAAAAGACACTGTTTTTTCAACTATTAATTATAACAAATTAGCGTCAGCTGTTAACAAAAACTTTGATAAAACGAACAAAACGAGAGCTGTTGTTGTTCTTTACAAGGATCAAATTATTTCAGAAAAATATGCTGATGGATTTCATAAAGAATCTAAACTTTTAGGTTGGTCTATGACCAAGAGTGTTATGAGTACCGTTTTTGGTGTTTTGCAACATCAAGGAAAAATTAATGTCCAAGATAAAGCACCAATTAAATCATGGCAAAATGATGATCGAAAAAATATTACGATTCATAATTTATTGCAAATGAATTCTGGTTTAGAATGGGATGAAAATTATGATGAAATTTCTGATGCGACTAAAATGTTATTTTTAGATAGAGATATGACTAAAATGCAAGAAAGTAAACCTCTAGTTGGCAAGCCCAATGAAACTTATAATTACTCTTCTGGAACCACTAATTTACTTTCAGGAATTTTAAGAAATCAATTTAAAACACATCAAGAATATTTAGATTTTTGGTACACTAATTTTATTGATAAGATTGGGATGAATTCGATGCTCTTAGAGGCAGATTTAAGCGGAAATTACGTAGGTTCTTCGTATTCTTGGGCAACTGCTAGAGATTGGAGTAAATTCGGGCTTTTATACCTACATAACGGAAATTGGAATGGCGAACAACTTTTTACCAAAGATTGGGTAGATTATGCAACAACACCAACACCAACTTCTAACGGAACTTATGGTGCTCAGTTTTGGTTAAATTCAGAAAAACAATTTAAAGATGTTCCTAAAAACATGTATTTTGCAGATGGGTATCAAGGACAAAGAGTCTATGTTTTACCAAATCAAGAAATGGTAATTGTACGTTTTGGATTGTCTAATTTTGATGAAAATGAATTTTTAAAAGGTATTATAGAAAGTATTAATCCATAAAATCTGAACAAATTTTTAACTTTTTCCTTTTATCAAACTTAAAACAACCGCTAAAAATCCTATGCCAATTGTTAAGTAAGAACTGCTATTGTCGTGTACTTTTATCAACTTTAAGTTTCCTATAGAAATTTGTGTTTCAGGAATTACAAGTGAATAAATTCCGAATAGTAATAAAAGAATGCCAGTAATTAATAATACAGTTTTTATAGCCTTATTCATCTGTTTTATTTTTTATTAAAGTTACAAAAAAACCACGCAAATTGCGTGGTTTATATGTTTTAAAAAGTAACTTTTTATTTATAAATCAAAACCGATATTTACACCTAATTTATTGGCAATCAATTTTGTAATTCTAGATTTTACTTCAGGTATTTTTACGCTTTCTAAAACTGTATTTGCAAAAGCATACATCAATAAAGCTTTTCCTTCTTTAATTGGAATTCCTCGTTGTTGCATATAAAATAATGCATCTGTATCTAATTGACCAATAGTACAACCATGAGAACATTTTACGTCATCAGCAAAAATTTCTAGTTGAGGTTTTGCATTAATAGTTGCTTTATCACTTATTAAAACATTGTTGTTTTGTTGATAAGCATTTGTTTTTTGAGCTTCTTTGTTTACAATTACTTTTCCGTTAAAAACACCTGTAGAACGATCATCAAAAATACCTTTATAATCTTGATGGCTTTCACAATTTGGTTCAATATGATGCACCAACGTATGATGATCTACATGTTGTTTTCCTTCAATAATGGTAATTCCTTTTAAGATAGAATCTATATGTTCTCCGTTTTGATAAAAATTTAAATTGTTTCTGGTAATGTTTCCTCCAAAAGAAAAAGTATGCACAGAAACTACGCTATTTGATTTTTGATCAACAAAAGTATTATCAACCAAAGAAGCGTTTTCATCGTCATTTTGAATTTTATAATAATCTACAGTAGCATTTCTATCAGCAAAAACTTCTGTGACAATATTTGACAACACTGCGTTTGAAGTTAAACTTTGATTGCGTTCTATAATTTGAACATGCGCATTTTCTTCAACCACAATTAAATTTCTTGGCTGTACCAACGTTGCTGCTTCAGAACCTGTTGTAAAATTGATAATCTGAATAGGTTTTTCTACTTCTACATTTCTTGGGATATGAATGTAGGTACCTTCAGTAGCAAAAGCGGTATTTAAAGACGTTAAATTGTCTTGTTTTGCAACCTTGTTAAAATAATTTTCTATAACTGGCTTATATTTAGCTTTGTTTAAAGCAGAAGACATTAAGCAAACATCTATAGTATCATGCGTAGTTTGTGATAAAAACGAGCTGTATTTACCATCAATAAAAACAACTTTATAAGTATCTATATCATGTATAAAATACTGCTTTACATCAGCCATTTCAACAGCATTTCCTTTGTTTGTGAAAATACTATAGTCTTGTTTTAAAACTGAGTTTAAAGACGTGTATTTCCAAGCTTCTAGTTTCTTGGTAGGGAAACCTAGCTTTTCAAAAGTTTCTAGAGCTTGTGTTCTAATTTCATGAACATCAGAATTGATGTCAATTCCGTTTTCAAAAGCTACATATGATGATAGTATTTTTTCTTTTAATTCCATTTTGTTAGTTTTCAGTTTTCAGTTTCAGTAAGCAGTTTTCAAAACTGTTAACTGCTACTGTAAACTAATTTACACCAATTCTTGTTTAATCCAATCATAACCTTTTGCTTCTAGTTCTAAAGCTAAAGAAGCATCGCCAGATTTTACAATTTTACCATCGTATAAAACGTGCACAAAATCAGGAATAATATAATCTAACAAACGTTGGTAGTGTGTAATTACAATGACAGCATTGTCTTTAGATTTTAATTTATTTACACCATTTGCAACAATACGCAAAGCATCAATATCTAAACCAGAATCCGTTTCATCTAAGATGGCTAATTTTGGTTCTAACATTGCCATTTGAAAAATTTCGTTACGTTTTTTTTCTCCTCCAGAAAAACCTTCGTTTAAAGAACGAGATAAAAATTTACGATCTATTTCTAATAATTCAGATTTTTCACGAATCATTTTTAACATGTCTTTGGCAGGCATGTCTTCTAAACCTTTGGCTTTACGAGTTTCGTTTATAGCAGTTTTTATAAAGTTGGTCACAGAAACTCCAGGAATTTCTACCGGATATTGAAAAGATAAAAACACACCATTATGTGCTCTTTCTTCTGGTGCAAGTTCGCTAATATCTTCACCATTTAATTCAATAATTCCGTCTGTAACTTCGTAATCTTCTTTACCAGCAATAATATTTGCCAAAGTACTTTTTCCAGCTCCGTTAGGACCCATAATTGCATGAACTTCGCCTGCTTTAACTTCTAAATTCAATCCTTTTAAAATTGATTTTTCATCTATAGAAGCGTGTAAATTGTTTATTTTTAACATTATAATTTTATTTTAAAGTATAAAAGTCAGAAGACAAAAATCTAAGACCTTGATAAATTTATTTTTTTCAGTATTCACCTTTATATTTCTACCACTTGTTTTGAAGCTGATAAAAATGCTGTATTTAATAGTATATCTTCAAGTTTTGCAAAATTAACGATCTTGACTTTAAGATTTTTTTTGCTACTATTATTTATCCTACAGAACCTTCTAAAGAAATTTCCAATAATTTTTGAGCCTCTACAGCAAATTCCATTGGTAATTTGTTTAAAACTTCTTTACTAAATCCGTTTACAATTAACGCAATTGCTTTTTCGGTGTCTATTCCACGTTGATTACAATAGAATAATTGCTCCTCACCAATTTTACTGGTAGTTGCTTCGTGTTCTATTTGTGCAGATTTATTTTTAACTTCTATATAAGGAAATGTGTGTGCACCACAAGCATTTCCCATCAATAAAGAATCACATTGTGAAAAATTACGTGCGTTTTCTGCTCTCGAATTTATCTGTACCAAACCTCTATAAGAGTTTTGAGAATGACCTGCAGAAATACCTTTAGAAATAATCGTTGATCTGGTATTTTTACCTAAATGAATCATTTTTGTTCCTGTATCAGCTTGCTGAAAATGATTAGTAACCGCAATTGAATAAAATTCACCTACAGAATTATTTCCTTTTAAAATACAAGAAGGATATTTCCAAGTGATTGCAGAACCAGTTTCTACTTGTGTCCAAGAAATTTTTGCGTTTGTTTCGCACAAACCTCTTTTGGTTACAAAATTGTAAACGCCACCTTTTCCGTTTTTATCTCCAGGATACCAGTTTTGTACTGTAGAATATTTAATTTCTGCATCATCCATTGCAATGAGTTCTACAACCGCTGCGTGTAATTGATTTTCATCTCTGCTTGGTGCTGTACAACCTTCCAAATACGAAACATAACTTCCTTTATCTGCAACAACAAGAGTTCTTTCAAACTGACCTGTTCCGCCTTCATTAATTCTAAAATAAGTAGATAATTCCATTGGACAACGAACTCCTTTAGGAATGTAACAGAACGATCCATCAGAAAAAACTGCCGAATTTAATGCTGCATAAAAATTATCTGTTGTTGGCACAACCGTTCCTAAATATTTTCTAACCAATTCTGGATGTTCTT
Organism: Polaribacter sp.; assembly: GCA_030731625.1. Lineage (GTDB taxonomy): Bacteria > Bacteroidota > Bacteroidia > Flavobacteriales > Flavobacteriaceae > Polaribacter. The sequence goes on from JANQTQ010000282.1 coordinate 6,197, forward strand.
GAATTGCTTCAGAAATTGGCATAAAAATTATTCCTTTTTCACCTAATGTTTTCTTGAAAGTAGTTGCTACAGAAACAGAATCCATTACAATATCAACAGCTACATTGGCAAGTTTTTTTTGCTCATCCAAAGAAATTCCTAAACGCTTAAAAGTGTCTAATAATTCTGGATCAACCTCGTCTAAAGAATTTAGTTTTGGTTTCTTTTTTGGGGCAGAATAATACGCAATGTCTTGAAATTTAGGTTTTTCGTAATTTACATTTGCCCAATCTGGCTCTGTCATTTTTTCCCAAACACGAAAAGCTTCTATACGCCAATCCGTCATCCATTTTGGTTCGTTTTTCTTTAAAGAAATTGCACGAACTACATCTTCATTTAACCCTTTTGCAAACGTTTCACTTTCTATTTCTGTATAAAAACCATATTCATATTCTTTGGTTTTTAATTCTTGTTCTAAATCTTCCTCTGTATATTTCATTGTTCAAAGTTCTTTGTTTAAAATTCAAAGTTTACTTGTTAACCTTTATATTTACTTCCTTTGAAATCACTTTTTTATCAAATAACGGATAAAACCACCAATCATTTTACTCAATAAAAGTGCTTGTTCTTTTAATTTATTAAAATCTTTTTCATTTATATAATTTCTATCAAAAACGCTATATAATTGAGATCTTGTTTCTCCGCAAGATGCTTTTGCTATTGATAAAAATTGAATAAATTCTTTATTTCCATTTCTTTCAAATCCTTCAGCAATATTATCCATAACTGAACCCGAAGAACCATCTATTTGACTGTATAATTTATAATCTTTTCTTAATTCTGTATTATTTGCAACTATATTAATGTCTTTACAAAGAACTCTAGAAAGTTTCCAAATTTCTAAATCTTCGAACATTTTTACGGTTGCCATAACTCGGAATTTTAAATCTTAAATTTTGAACTTATTTATAATGAGAAACTTTCCCCACACCCACAAGTTCTATTTGCGTTTGGATTGTTAAAAACAAAACCTTTACCGTTTAAACCTCCAGAATATTCTAGGACTGTTCCTACTAAATATAAAAAACTCTTTTTGTCGACAACAATTTTCACACCGTTTTCTTCAAAAATTTTATCATTTTCTTGTTGATTTTTATCAAAAGTTAAGTCGTACGATAAACCCGAACAACCACCACTTTTTACGCCAACTCTAACAAAATCATTAGCGGCGTCAAAACCATCATCAGTCATTAACTCAACGACTTTTTTCTTTGCTGTATCTGAAACTTTTATCATAATTTTAAGATAGATTAAATCTAAATAGAATGCAAATATACAATAATAAGTATCAAACATTTTGTTAATTTTTATTGTCAAATGTGATACAACAATTGGTTTTATTGATTGTTGTTTTTACTTAAAAAACGCATTAATTTTTGATGATTTTTTGATGAAGAATTCCCAAATTTGTATCAATTTTTAGGATGTAAATTCCAGCTTTTAATTGAGATAAATCTAGCTGAGTATTTTCAGTCTCAAGAATTTTTTTACCTAAAAGTGTATAAATTGTTGATGTTAAAACCGTTATATTGTTTGATGGTTTTATAGTTAAGAAATCATGAACAGGATTAGGAAATAATTCTAAGTTTTCTGATGCTATTGCTAGATTATCAGTAGTTAAAACAACCGTATTATTTTTAGAAATTAGATGAGTTTCAGGATCAAAATCAACTGAACCCACCAAAAAAGAAACACTTTCTACAAAGGTTTCATTATTGCTTTTGTTGTCTAAAATTAAATCTAAAATTTCACCATTTGTTCCGTTCACACGAACAGGAACATTGGCTTCAAAAAACGAAACAGAAGCATCACTTTGTGTTTGATTTAGGGTGATATTTATAGTATTTGAGTTTAGTTGATTCCATTCTAAATTATAGGTTGGATATCCTTGATTATATATCCAATCATTAAAAAATTCTGATAAATTTAAACCACTTGCACTTTCTAAATGCGTTATTAAATCGGGCGTTTTTGCATAACTATAAGCTAAATCAGGATCAGAAATGTAGTTTTTTAATCCTTGGAAAAATTTAACATCACCCAATTTTTTACGCAACATGTGTAAAACCATTGCGCCTTTATTATAACTTAATCTGCTATTAAAAATTCTGCCAACACTTGTGGTGTCTACATCAGAAAGATAAACAGCGCCATTTTGCAAAGAAGTGATGGAGTTAATTTTTGAACTTCTCCAATTTTTATACGCAGTTTCACCGTCTAATTTTTCGATACTTAAACCTGTTAAAAAAGTTGCAAAACCTTCGTTTAACCAAATATCTTTCCAGCTTCCGCACGTAATTTTATTTCCAAACCATTGATGTGCTAATTCGTGTGCAATTAAATCTCTGTTAAAACTTCCCATAAAAGAAACCGTTGTGTGTTCCATTCCGCCGCCCCAACCAAATTGAGCATGACCATATTTTTCATTCTCAAAAGGGTAATTGCCAAATAAATCAATAAAATGATTCATAATATCCACTGTAATTCCGGTGCTATTTTGAGCAGAAGTTAAACTTTCTGGATATACATAATTTACAATCGGAAAAGGATTTCCATTATTAGGAACTGTGTGCGAATAGGTTTCATAATTGGTAACAGCAATGGCAATTAAATACGCGGGAATTGGATATTGATGTTTAAAATGAGTCGTTTTTTTATCCGCAGTAATTATGGCACTTTGTTCTAATCCGTTAGAAACGGCAACGTATTGTTGAGGAGTGGTAATATAAACATCAATGGCATCAATTTTATCATTTAAATCTTGTTTACAAGGCCACCAACCTA
>JANQTQ010000283.1 GCA_030731625.1 Polaribacter sp.
TATTTTAAGATAATGTGGCGTTTTTTTACAGAATGGTTTACGTTCCCAAAAGTAGTAACAACGTTAGGGATTTTTTTATTGTTTTTTTGTATTCTTAAAATTCCAAATTCTAAATACATTTTGCTGAGCGTGTTGTTTATTTTGATGATTTTTGATTTAAGAAAACAAACTATTGCTAGAAAAAATCAGAAAATAAAAACTAAAAAAGAGGAAAAGATATTTTTGTTAGAAGAAATGATTGGTGGAGCAAGAAACAGTTTTTCAGGACTTCTATTTATCAACGTTTTTAATATGATGAATGCTTTTAGAGTTTCTTTTAATTCTTTAGAAGATCATTGGTTATTTTTAATTTCGTTTTCTTTAACTGTTGTTGTTCTGTTTTTTTATGTAACTGGATTTTTAATTCCAGAAAAAGCAGAAGAATTGTTGCAAGAAACGTATCCAGAATATAAATTAGTAAAAAATTTGTAACAAAAACCCATTATAGGCAACTAACAATCAATCAAACTAATTATCAAACTTATGATTTCACATTTTTTAAAATTAGAATGGAAACAATATTTTAGATCTGCCAATTGGCAAAAAAGCATTTTTCTAAACATACTTTTAGTACTTTTTGCACTCTATTTTATGCTTTCTTTTTTAGCAATTGGTATTGGAGGTTTCTTTATTCTTAAAGAACAATTTCCAGATCAAGATCCGCTTGTTTTAGTCAATTCATTTTTACTTTTTGCAATTGTTGGCGATCTAATTTTTAGATACATCATGCAAAAATTACCAGTAATGAACATTAAACCATTACTTACTTTAAATATTCCAAGGAATAAAATTGTTCACTTTATTTTGGTAAAATCGTCCTTCTCATTTTTTAATATCATGAGTTTGTTTTTTTACATTCCGTTTTCGGTGGTTTTAATGAAAGAAGGTTATGAAATTACAGGCGTTTTAGGTTGGTTGGCAACGATGATTTTATTGATTCAATCTGCTAATTTTTTAAACTTTTTAATCAATAAAAATAATATCGCCTTTGCCGGATTGATAACGATCTTACTTGGTGGTTATCTTGTACAACATTTTGATCTTTTCAATGTAGCTGGTTTGGTTGGCGAAGGATTTGATTTTATCTACCAAAACCCAATAACTGCTGTTGCTTTTTTAGGTTTGCTGATTGTTCTTTACTTTTTGAATTATAAACAATTAAGAAACGAAGTATATTTAGATGCCTTAATATCAGAAAAAACAAAAGAAGCAAACGCATCCGATTTATCTTTTGCAGACAAATTAGGTGATTTAGCTCCTTTTATTAAAAACGATTTACGACTAATTTGGCGTAATAAACGTACAAAATCGTCTACTTGGATGATTTTAATGGGCTTAGGTTATGGATTATTTTTCTATCCGCAACCAATATATAAAGACATGGTTTTTATGTATGTTTTGGTGGGTATATTTTCTACAGGAACTTTTTTAATCAATTTCGGGCAGTTTATTCCTGCTTGGGATTCTGGTTATTACAAAATGTTAATGAGTCAGAATTTTAAATACCATCGTTATTTAGAATCTAAATTTACCATGATGACCATTAGTGTGGTGGCGCTTTTTGTATTGGGAATTCCGTATGTTTACTTCGGATGGAAAGTTTTAGCTGTTCATTTTGCAGCCATGATTTACAATATTGGTGTAAACACACATGTAATTTTATTTGGAGGAACTTTTAATAGAAAAAAAATAAATTTAGATGAAAAAGCTGCTTTTAATTTACAAGGAACAGGTGCTGTGCAATGGTTAATCGGTTTGCCTTTAATGTTCTTACCAATGGGTATTTTTGCGTTGGTAGATTGGTTGGTAAGTTTTGAAATTGCCGTTTTAGTGCTGGCAACTTTAGGCTTTATCGGTATTGCATTTCATCAAAAAATAATGGCTTTAATTACTAAAAAATACATTACAAATAAATATGTAATGATTCACGCATTTAATCAAGAAAACTAAACTTTACACAATGATAGTAACAAAACAACTTTCAAAAAAATACGGAAAAACGGAAGTTTTACACATAGATTCTTTAGAAATTCCTACAGGTCAAAGTTTTGGTTTGGTAGGGAATAACGGAGCAGGAAAAACAACCTATTTTAATATTTTATTAGACTTGGTTAGGCCAACAACGGGCTCAATAATAAATCATGACATTCAGGTTAATTTAAGCGAAGAATGGAAAACTTATACAGGTTCTTTTATTGATGAATCTTTTTTAATTGGCTATTTAACTCCTGAAGAATATTTTGAATTTGTGGGCGATTTAAGAGGAATGAATAAAGCGGATGTTGCAAAATATTTACAACAGTTTGATGAGTTTTTTAACGGAGAAATTACAGGAAAGAAAAAATATTTAAGAGATTTAAGCAAAGGAAATCAGAAAAAAGCAGGAATTGTTGCTGCAATGATGGGAAATCCTAAATTGGTAATTTTAGATGAGCCTTTTGCAAATTTAGATCCAACAACACAAATCAGATTAAAAACAATTATAAAAGAACTAGCTGAAAATAAAGAAGTTACCGTTTTAATTTCTAGTCACGATTTAACACATGTAACAGAAGTTTGCGAAAGAATTGTGGTTTTAGACAAAGGAAATGTGGTAAAAGATATCCAAACATCTGCAGAAACTTTAAAAGAATTAGAAAGCTATTTTTCAGTTTAAAGAAACAATTCTTATTTTATTACTATTTTTACACTCTTATGTATACTTTTTTCAATAGAAAATAGTTTTACATAAGAGTTTTTAGTTACTTTAAACATATTTTTTAATTTAGATTTAACTGTGTGAAAAATTACACTCAAAATATAATTGTCATCCTTTTTCTTTTTGTTGTTGCATATTCTTGTAGCACAAAAAAAAATACTGTGATCAACAGAAATTTTCATGCCCTAACCACAAAATACAATGTGTTGTTTAACGGACAGGAAACTTTTAATCAAGGAATCGAAGAAATAAATAAGGGCTACAAAGATGATTGGTTTGAGCGATTACCCATAGAACCCATTGTATTTGAAGAAGACAAAATAGTAATGGCTTCTTTTAATTCTGGACCAGGTGCAGGTTTTGGTGGCGCATCCGAAGAAGACAAAAAGGAATTAACCACTTTTGAAAGAGCAGAAGAAAAAGCTGTAAAAGCCATTCAAAAACATGGCATGAATATCGACGGTACAGAGCATAATAGACAAATTGATAACGCCTATTTATTATTAGGGAAATCTCGTTATTTTTCGCAACGATTTATTCCTGCAATTGACGCTTTTAATTATGTAATTCAAAATTATCCGCAAGCGGATTTAATTGCCGAAACTAAAATCTGGAGAGCAAAAGCAAATACTAGAAATGATAATGAAGAAACGGCTATAGAGTCTATGAAATTATTATTAGTTGTAAGAGATACTTTAGAAGCTAATTTGCCTGATGAAATAAAAGAACAAGCGCATACTGCATTGGCAATGGCGTATGTTAAAAGTGATAGTATGCAAAATGCTAAAAAACACTTACAATTAGCAACTAGAACTTTAAAAAACAGAGAACAAGGCGCAAGAAACCTATTTATTTTAGGGCAAATGTATAGTGATGAAAATAAAAAAGATTCTGCTTTTTATGTTTTTAACAAGTTGGCAAACTTTAAAAAAGCACCTTACAAATATAAAATTCACGCAAATATAGAATTAGCAAAAAATAACTCTAAAGATTCATTGTCAACTACCTTAATAGAAAGACTACAAAAACTGATTAAGGACAGAGATAACAGACCTTTTTTAGATGAATTATATTACCAAACAGCTGTTTTGCATCAAAAAAATGATAGTATAAAATTAGCTGTATCAAATTACAATAATTCTTTAAGAGCCAAAAACGGAGGTGATAAACAAAAAACGTTTACCTATGAAAAATTAGGCGATTTGTATTTTAAAGATTCAGAATATCAATACGCAAGTGCTTATTATGATAGTGTTTTGCAAGTTTCTAAAGACAGTTTAGATATTAGAATTAGACGGATTAAAAGAAAGCATAAAAATCTTGCCTCTTTAATCAAGTTCGAAGAAATTGTTACTATAAATGATAGTATTGTTCAGCTTGCTACGTTATCTAAAGATGATCAAAAACTATATTTTGAAAGCTATATAGAAAAATTAAAGAAAACAGATGAAGAAGCTGCTCAATTAAGATTAAATCAAATGGCTTTTGGGAATGCTGCTGCCAGTTTACAGACAGGAAAAAGAGGAGGGTGGTATTTTTACAACAATCAATCATTGTCTTTTGGTAAATCCGAATTTAAAAAAGTTTGGGGAAACAGAAGACTCGAAGATAATTGGAGATGGACAGAAAAAGCAGGAAATGGAGAGATATCTACAAAAGATGCAGCTCAAGTAAATACGGTAAATGCAAGATATGATTTAGAAACCTATTTAAATACAATTCCAACGAAAACAGAAACGATAGATAGTTTAAAAGTAGGTAGAAATCAGGCTTTATATGAACTTGGATTAATATACAAAGAGCAATTTAAAAATCAGAATTTAGCAAAAACAAGATTAGAAAGATTGGCTACTTTAAATCCGAAAGAAGCATTAATTTTACCAATAAACTGGCATTTGTATCAAATTTATGTCAATTTAGGTGATGCAGAGAAATCTGAAAAACATAAAAATGTAATTCTTACAGAGTATCCAGACACCAAATTTGCACAAATTATTTTAAATCCGAATGAAATAACATCCGAAGAAGTTGCCATCAATGAAGTAGAAAATGAGTACAAAAAAATATATTATTTATACAAAGAGGGCAAATATGAAGAAGCTGTTTTAAAAATTAATGCATTTGTGGCAACGGTTCCAGATGGTAATTTAATTCCAAAATTCGAGCTTTTAAAAGCATACGCAATTGGTAAATATAAAGACAAAGAAGCTTATAAAATAGCCTTAGATTTTGTTGCTGTTAGTTATGGTAATACAGAAGAAGGTAAAAAAGCCAAAGAAATTTTAACGCTAATAGAAAAATAGTTTTTTAACAAAAAACGAACCGATAACGTATGGAAAGAAATGTAATTGCTAAAAGCACAGTTATTATTGGAGAAATAAAAGCTGATGGAGATTTTAGAATTGACGGAACTTTAGAGGGGAATATAACTATAACAGGTAAAATTATTATTGGCGCAACAGGTTCTGTAAAAGGAGATATTATAGCTTCTACAGCAAGTGTTGAAGGTGAAAGTAACGGCAATCTGCAAGTAGAAAAAACCCTAACGGTAAAATCAATTGCAAAAATTTATGGACATGTGGTTGTAGGAAAGCTTTCTATAGAACCAGGAGCAGATTTTAATGCAAGTTGCATTATGAAAGGTGATGTAAAAAACATTGAAAACAGTAATGGAAAACAATCAAAACTCAAAAAAATCTTTAAATAAGGCTTTACAGCTTTCTGGAGCAGGTTTACAAATGGGTCTTACTATTTATCTTGGTTCTCTTTTGGGAAAATGGTTAGATACAATTTTTGAAACTACATATTTAACACAAACCATTACATTATTAGCTATCTTTTTGGCAATTTATGCACTCATAAAACAAGCAAACAGGATTAATGATTAAAACAATTTTTCTGTACTTCGTAGTTTTCTTGTCAGTGTTTTTTATCAGCTTTTATATAAACGAAAAAATACTAGAAAACCAAGGAATTAGTTTACCCTTTTCTTTACTTAAAGTATACCTTTTTCATGCTGGTTTTTCACTATTGATTTGTGTAAATTTTAAGGTGTTTTCTTTTGTTGATAACATTTTTCCTCAACTCGGTTTTATCTATTTAGCAACAATATTTTTAAAAATTATATTGTTTACCGTTTTCTTTTATAAATCAATATTTCCCGAAGAATCACTATCACAAACAGCAAGATTATCGCTATTAATACCAACGATTATTTTTTTATTAACAGAAGCTTTTTTCATTGCAAAAATTTTAAATAAAAGATAATATATAAAAATATCTTAAAAAAGGGTTTGTAGTTTTGATTTTATACGTATTTTTGCGCGGAATTTAGAAAGCGTATTTAGACCATGAAGATTGCACAAAAAACAATCAAGTTTCTCACAATAGCATTAATAACCCTTATTACTGCTACAAGTTTCGCATTTGGAGATCAGAAAAAACACACTGCAGAAAATGTTGGTGGCGAGGTAAATACCCAAGAAGAGGTAACGGCTTATATTCAGCATCACCTAAAAGATTCTCACGATTTCACTTTTTTTTCTTACACTTCAGATGAAGGAAAAAGAGAACACTTTAGTTTCCCTTTACCTGTGATGTTTTGGTCAAGTAATGGTTTAGTAGCTTTTATGTCGTCAGAATTTCATCATAATGATGATGGACATGTTGTTGTTGATAAAGACGGAATGAAATTCGCGAAGATTCATAGTAAAATTTATGAATTAGATAAAGAAGCAACTTCAGTTTCTTTTGATGAAACGCACCACGCAACAAATGCACACAAAGTATTAGATTTTTCTATTACTAAATCTGTTGTAGGTATTTTGTTAGCAGCTCTTTTAATGTTTTTAGGTTTTTCTGCTTTAGCAAGACAATATAAAACAAGAAATATTCCAAAAGGATTAGGTAGAGCTTTAGAGCCTCTAGTTATTTATGTTAGAGATGAAATTGCAAGACCAAATATTGGTGAGAAAAAATATAAAAAGTTTATGGGCTTTTTATTAACTGTATTTTTCTTTATTTGGATCTTAAACTTATTAGGATTAACTCCGTTAGGCTTTAACGTAACTGGTCAAATAGCAGTAACGGTTGCATTGGCATTGTTTACAATGGTAATTTATCTATTTAATGGTAGTAAAGATTTTTGGGCACACACTTTATGGATGCCAGGAGTACCTTACATATTAAGACCCGTTTTAGCAGTAATAGAATTAGCAGGTTTTGTTTTAATTAAGCCTTTTTCATTATTAGTGCGTTTATTTGCAAACATTACTGCGGGTCACTTTGTAGTAATGAGTTTAATTGCTTTAATGGTAACAATGAAAGAAGCATTTGGACCTGTAGCATCTACAGGAATGTCTTTAGCATTAGCATTATTTATCATGGTTATTGAAATTTTAGTAGCCTTTTTACAAGCATTTATTTTTACGATGTTATCATCGTTATTTATTGGGATGGCTGTTGAAGAACATGAGCATCACTAGAACCTTGATGTAACAATCAAGTACAAAAAGAGAATTAGAATTTGTTTAATTAATATATTTAAAAATCAATTAGTATGTACAATTTAATTGGAGCAGGATTAATCGTTATCGGAGGTGGTATTGGATTAGGTCAAATCGGTGGAAAAGCAATGGAAGGTATTGCTCGTCAACCTGAAGCAGCTGGTAAAATTCAAACTGCAATGATCATCATTGGTGCCTTATTAGAAGGTTTAGCATTTGGTGCATTAATCTTAGGGAAATAAATTTCCCAAAAAAAAAGAAAAAACACATTTCTGTAACGGTTGGTTACAGAAAGTGTTTTTAAATTAAACAAAAACAACATCATATAATAAATAGAATGGGAACTTTATTAAACGATTTTTCGCCAGGGTTATTTGCAATGCAAATAGTAATCTTAATAATTTTATTATTTTTGATGAAGAAATTTGCTTGGAAACCAATTTTAAACTCTTTAGAAGAAAGAGAAACTGGTATTTCAGATGCTTTGGCTTCAGCAGAAAATGCACGTAAGGAAATGCAAAACTTGCAAGCAGACAATGAAAGATTATTCAAAGAAGCTAGAGAAGAAAGAGATGCAATAATGAAAGATGCTAGACACGTAAGTGCTACGATTATAGCTGAAGCAAAAGAAGAAGCAAAAGAAGTAACTTCTGCGTTAATTGAAAAAGCGCAAGCTTCTATTCAACAAGAAAAGCAAGCTGCATTAGCAGAACTTAAAAAATACGTTGCAGAAATATCTATTGGTATTGCAGAAACAGTAATTAAAAAAGAATTATCTTCTAAAAAAGATCAACTTGCATTAGTTGAAGAAATTTTAAAAGAAGTTACTTTAAATTAATATTTATGAAAGACGCAAGAGCAGCATTACGTTACGCTAAAGCAATCTTAAACCTTGCAAAAGATACTAAAGAGGAATCTGCAGTAAATGAAGACATGCAGTTTATTGCGGCTACAATTTCTGAAAATGAAGAATTTGAAGTTGTTTTAAAAAGTCCTGTAATAAAAGCATCACAAAAGATAAAAGTATTAAATGCTTTATTTTCTGATAAAATAAGTCCAATTACTTTAGGATTATTTCATTTATTACAAGAAAATAAAAGAATTGCAATGTTAGAGTCTATTGCAAAACAATATTCTATAATCTATGATTTTCTAAAACATATTGAAGTTGCTAAAGTTACCACAGCTGTGCCAATTACTCCTGAAGTAGAGGCATTAGTTTTAACTAAAATATTAGCATTAACTGGCAATAAAGCAAATTTAGAAAACGTAGTGAACCCTGCTATTTTAGGAGGATTTATTTTACGCGTAGGAGATATACAGTATGATGCAAGTATCTCTAATTATTTAAACGAATTAAGAAAGGAATTTGACAACAGTCATTTTATTCCAAAAATATAATTAAAATAGCCTTTGGCTTTTAGCTTTTATAAGCTATTCGCCAAAAGCCAAAAGCTAATAGCAATAAGATATGGCAAGTATTAAACCAGCTGAAGTATCAGCAATTTTAAAAGCACAATTAACGAACTTTGAAGCTCAGGCTTCATTAAGTGAGGTAGGATCTGTATTACAAGTAGGAGATGGTATTGCTCGTGTTTTCGGATTAGCTAATGTGCAATACGGTGAATTAGTAGAATTCGATAACGGATTAGAAGGTATCGTTTTAAACTTAGAAGAAGATAATGCAGGTGTTGTATTATTAGGAGCTTCAACTT
>JANQTQ010000284.1:0-8387 GCA_030731625.1 Polaribacter sp.
TAAATAAAAAAGACCTTGCTAAATATTGTTGAACCCAAGTAGATAAAGTACATAAAAAAAAAGCTCAAATTTAAAATTTGAGCTTTTTTAGTATAACTAAAAGTTAAAATTTATTTTCCAAAAAGACCACCTAACATTCCGCCAATTCCACCAGCTTCTTTTTTATCTCCTCCTAAAAACATACCCGCAACATCATCAATAACACTTCCGTCACCATCTGCATCTAACATTTTTTCTAAGAAATTTTGCTCATTATCTGTAGAACTACCTCCTAACAATCCTCCTAAAAGACCCGTTAAATCTCCAGTACTACTAACATTTTGCTCGTTTTTTTGTTTTCCTAAAACTCCCATTAATAAAGGTGCAGCTACTTTTAAAATATTTGCCACAGAACCTGCGTCTAAACCTGCTTTTTGACCAATAACTTGTTCAATGCCTTTTTGTTTGTTTCCTAAAATATGACCTAAAATTCCTTCTCCGTCTTTTTTAACAGATTCATCAACGCCGCCGCCAAATAAACCTCCTAAATTGTCTAAAATACTACCATCATGTTTACCAGATAAAGCTCCTAATAATCCTGCGGCACCTTCTGGTGTTGCAGAATTTTTTTCCATTGCTTTCATTAATACAGGCAATGCCATGGTTAAAACACTACTTGTTTTACTTGAATCAGTTCCTGTAGAACCTGCTACTCCTGATACGATTGATTTTCCTAAATCACTATTTAATATGTCTAATATTCCTGCCATTTTAAGTTTTTATTAATGAATATAAAATTTTACTATTAATATGACACAAAATTTACACAAAGTCACATTAAATTTTAAATTTTTTTTTACCTTTCAAGTTCTTAAAATTTAAATAGACTACATGAGAAATATGGCATTACATTGGAAGATTTTAATAGGAATGGTTACAGGAATCCTTTTTGGATTAGGGATGTTGAGTGTTGATGGTGGTGCAATTTTTGTGTCTAATTGGATCAATCCTTTTGGTAATATTTTTGTAAAACTACTAAAATTAATTGCTGTTCCTTTAATTATAGCATCCTTAGTAAAAGGAATCTCCGATTTAAAAGACATTTCTAAGTTTAAAAATATTGGTGTAAGAACCATCATTATATACGTTGGTACAACTGTAATTGCTATTACCATTGGTTTGTTGTTAGTAAATATTGTGAAACCTGGAGATGGAATATCCGAAGAAACAATTAATAAACTTACAGAAACCTATGCAAATAGTGGAGGTGTACAATCTAAATTAGCAGAAGCTTCAAAACAAATTAATACAGGACCTTTGCAGTTTTTAGAAGATATGATTCCTGATAATGCTATACAAGCGATGAGTGATAATACATCTATGTTGCAGGTAATTTTCTTTACTATTTTCTTAGGGATTTCTATGTTGTTAATTGGTGAAAAAAGATCTAAACCTTTAAAAGATTTCTTTGACTCTTTAAATGAAGTGGTTTTAAAAATGGTAGATTTAATTATGCTTTTTGCACCGTATGCTGTTTTTGCATTATTATCAAATGTGGTGGTTTCTTCAGATGATCCAGATTTATTATTAGCATTATTAAAATATGCTTTAACAGTAGTTGTTGGCTTATTAATTATGGTTGCTTTTTACATGCTTTTAATTAGTGTATTTACTAAAAAGAATCCGCTTTGGTTTTTAAAACAATTAAGTCCGGCGCAATTATTAGCATTTTCTACAAGTTCAAGTGCAGCAACATTGCCTGTAACTATGGAAAGAGTTGAAGAACATATTGGTGTAGATCCAGAAGTTGCTAGTTTTGTATTACCAGTTGGTGCAACAATTAACATGGACGGAACCTCTCTTTATCAGGCAGTTGCAGCTGTTTTTATAGCACAAGCTTTAAACTTCGATTTAACATTTGCAGATCAATTAACCATTGTTTTAACGGCATTATTGGCATCTATTGGATCTGCAGCCGTACCAGGAGCAGGAATGGTAATGTTGGTTATTGTATTAGAATCTATTGGTTTTCCGGCAGATAAATTGGCCATTGGTTTGGCTTTAATTTTTGCAGTCGATAGACCTTTAGATATGTGTAGAACGGTAATTAATATTACTGGAGATGCAACTGTAGCTACTTTAGTGGCAAAATCTGTTGGTAAATTACATGAGAATCCGAAGCCTAAAAATTGGGATGATAATTACGATGAAGTAAAATAATTAGTAGGTTTTAGTTTATTTTCGAAGAAACTAAATCTCTGATTACGAACTTTTATAAAACATATTTTTGTGGATGTATTTTTATAAATGATGACTTTAAAAATGAATAAATCGGTTGTTTCTGTAGATTGGTTGTTTGAGAATTTAAACAATGATAATCTGCTTATTTTGGATGCTACGATTCCTAAAGTAACTGCTAAAAAAGAGGAGAGTTCTTTGGATGAAAAGCAGCAAATAAAGGGTGCTAAATTTTTTGACATTCAAAAGTTGTTTTCTGATGAAAATGCAGCGTATCCAAATACTGTTTTATCGGCAAAAGAATTTGAATTAAAAGCGCAAGAACTTGGTGTACATAAAGAAAGTTGTATCGTAGTATATGATGATTTAGGAATTTATTCTTCGCCAAGAGTTTGGTGGATGTTTCAATTAATGGGTTTTACAAATATTGCTGTTTTAGATGGTGGTTTTCCTGCTTGGAACGCAAAACAATATCCTATTGAAAAACAAGTAAATCATCCAAAGAAAAAAGGAAATTTTACTGTAAATTATCAATCAGAAAAAATAAAATGTACTGCGGATGTACTTTCTGCCATTAAAAATGAGCGTATTTTAATAGCTGATGCACGCTCTAAAGGTCGTTTTTTAGCGACAGAACCAGAACCCAGAAGTGATATCAAAGGAGGACGAATTCCGAATTCTGTTAGTTTACCGTATTCAGAAATTGTAACAAATAATGTAATGAAGTCTGAAGCGGATTTAAAAGCCGTTTTCCAAAAAATCAATCCAAATAATAAAGACCTTATATTTTCTTGCGGATCAGGAATTACCGCAGCTGTTTTAGCATTAGGAGCTGATATTGCAGGATTTAAAAATAATTCGGTGTATGATGGTTCATGGACAGAGTGGGGAAGTACAAAGGGTTTGCCAATAGAAAAATAAGATGAAAGAATTAGATTGGACTAGAAAAGAATTTGAAGCCTATGTGCTTTTATACGCTGCACATTGCAATTTTTTTGAATCAGAAGAAGAGTTAAATTATATACTTTCTAAAGTTGATAAAAAAACATTTCATAGAATTCATACCGAAGTGGTTATAGATTCTGATGAAATAAATCTGAATAAAATTCAACAATATATATCAGATAATAATTTACAAGAAGAAGAAAAGGAACAATTAATACGAGACATTAAAAATGTATTTTTTGCGGATGGATCTGTTGATGTCCTAGAAAAAAAAGTATTTAGTATTTTAAAGAAAATTATTGAATAGCTTTAAATACTTATTATTTATTAGAATTATAGTCAAAACAATTCAAAGAAAATGCTGCATTGGGAGATATAAACCAATTTGTAGCAGAAGTTGCGTACCCTATGTCATCTACTTGAACACATTCTAAAATTGGGTTTTGGTGGCTGAAAAAGAAAACCTTTATTTTAGAGTTGTTATTATTATTTACATTAACCTTTTTTAATTTGGAATTGCATATTCCACGTATAGCTATGAGGTTGGCGTTTTTTGAAAGATTTAAGGTAGAAATATTTGTTGTTCTGATATCTAGAGTTGTTAATGCAAGGTTTTGAGTTAAATCTATGTTATAGAATGGATTAACGCCACATTGAAGCTGTTTTAAATGAACATTACTACGAACATCAATAGTTTCTATTTTATTTCTTTGACAGTTAAAAACTTCAATATTTACAAATTTTTCAATACCTATAACGCTTCTAATTTCATTTATGGAAACATCTATTGCGCCAGAATAAGAAGTAGCTTCATAAAAACTAATTTCATTGTCTTTATTTATGTTAATTTCAAAATTGGCAAGTAGTAATTCTTTGAAAATTTGATCCTTAAAATATACAAATGGACCTTCGCCAATGGTATAGTTGAAATGAATATTTTCTTCAATACTATTTTGTTCTATTTGCAAAGGATCGTTTTCATGTGTAATATCAGAGCAAGAAGTTACTAAAAATAGTAAGATAAAAGATTGAAATACTATTTTTAAGATTTTCATATTTTTTTACTGACTAACACAAATAATTATTGAAACAAGCTAACTACTAAAATTTTACCAGTGCTTTGCTAAGTTAATCATTTTCAAAAAGACAATAATAAAAACAACAAATTTTTTAAATTAATTTTCTTAATCTTTTAAAATTATTGATAATAAAATCTGCATTTTCTAACGTTTGATCTTCAGCCATTGGGTTTTTATATCCAATTACAAAAATACCAGCATCGTTTGCTGCTTTTACACCGTTATCAGAATCTTCAATTACAATGCAATTCTCTTTGGCTGTTTTTCCTAAAATAGCAGCTTTTTCAAAAATTTCTGGATGTGGTTTAGATTCCGTTAAATCTGCACCACTAATTTTTGCTGTAAAATATTGGTTTAAATGAAATCTATTAAAAACTCTATCAATATTTACCATGGCAGATGAAGAAGCCAACACTAAAGTAAAACCTTTATCATATAAATATTTAATTAAATCTTCTACGCCGTTTACTAAATGCAAAGTTGGGTCGTTTTCAAAGAAATTTACATATCGTTTTCTTTTATCCAAAACCAAGACTTCTGGATCTACATCTAAGTTAAAATGTGTTACTAATTTTTGAAAAGCATTAATGGTAGATGAACCTGTAAGGGTTTTATACAAATCATCAGAAACAGCAACGCCAATAGAATCAAAAGTTTCATAATAGGCTTTTTTATGAATTTCTTCTGAATCTATAATAACGCCATCCATATCAAAAATGATACATTTTATGTTTTGAGGTAATTGCATTTTATAAAATTATTTTTAAAGCTTCCATAACATTTTCAACAATAATATAAAGAATTGTACAAATAAAAATCGCTAAGAGTATTACAGAAAGAACTCTTTTAGTTGTTGTTGGGTTTCTTATTTTTTTTATGGCATTAATTAGACCAATAATAGAAAACACAGCAACTATAATGGTTAAAAAACTAATAATTGTAGATATTATATAAAAATTTGAAGAATTAAACTGATAACTAAGTATACCTATAAAAATAAATAGTGATAAAATAATTATTGGTAATTTAATCTTAAAATCGGTGTTAAATTTGAATTTTCTCATGGGGGAATAAGGTTTTTAATTTAAAAATTTAGCTTTCAATTCAGGAGTTGGAATCATACAACTTTCTTTTTTGCCAAACCATTGGTATCTGTTTTTGGCAATATAATTATAAATAAAATCTCGTATAGATATTGGCAAAATTCCGAAAATTTGAGTTAAAAACCAAAATCCTCCAAAATCTTTCATAATTTTTAACGCTGCAGTAGATTTAATATTATAAGCTACGCCAGGTTCGTAAAAAATAATTGAATCTATTTTAGAAACATCAATTTTTAGATTATTTATAATTTCTTTTCCACTTTTAGATTGTAGTGCAGCAAAAACAAAATTATTTTTGTGATCATTTTTAATCACTTTAAGAACTGCATCATTGCATAAATTGCAAATTCCATCAAAAAGAATTATTTTTTTATTTTTAGGAAAATCAACCATTTAAGTATCCTTATAAATATAAGAGTAAAGATACTTTAACTTTTTTAAAAAATCTTTGTAACATTTTATTATTTGATGCGTCTTACTTACATACCTAAAAAATTATTAGTTTTTAACAAATAATTAATAATAGGTAGCTATCGCTATAAGTAAATTAGCATAAAATTAACCAACGAATGATTAGAATAGAAAAACTACACAAATCGTATCCTATAGGAAAAGAAAAACTTCATGTTTTAAAAGGTATAGATTTACATATAAAAGAAGGTGAGTTTGTTTCAATTATGGGTTCTTCTGGTTCAGGAAAATCTACACTTTTAAATATAGTTGGTTTATTAGATGAACATGATGAAGGTAATTATTACTTAAATGGCGAACTTATTAAGGATTTAAATGAGAAAAAAGCGGCCATCTTAAGAAATAAATTTCTAGGTTTTGTTTTTCAATCATTTAACTTAATATCTTATAAAACAGCCTTAGAAAATGTTGCTTTGCCTTTATATTATAAAGGTGTAAATAGAAAAGAAAGGTTAGAAATTGCCATGGAGTATTTAGATAAAGTTGGTTTAAAAGCTTGGGCAAACCATTTACCTAATGAGCTTTCTGGAGGTCAAAAACAACGTGTTGCAATTGCAAGAGCTTTGGTAACAAAACCAAAAGTTGTTTTGGCAGATGAGCCTACAGGAGCACTAGATTCTACTACAACAGATTCAGTTATGGATTTGTTAAGAGACATCAATAATGAAGGAATGACCGTTTTTGTAATAACACACGAAGAAGAAGTTGCAGAACAAACCAAACGAATTGTGAGATTAAAAGATGGATTAATTATTAGTGATGAATTAACATCAACAGGAAAAGCAAAAGCAGTTTAATATGTTTGATTTAGATCGTTGGCGAGAAATATTTCAAAGCATTGGTAAAAATAAATTACGATCTGCTTTGTCTGGTTTTACAGTTGCTTTTGCAATTTTACTTTTTACCTTGTTATTTGGTATGGGTAACGGACTTCAAAATACTTTTAAAAATGAGTTTGCTAAAGATGCAATGAACTCAATTTATATTTGGTCTAATTATACCACAATAGCGTATAAAGGAAATCAAATAGGAAGAAGAGTTCAATTTAAAAATGATGATTTTACTTTTTTGAAAGAAACTTATGGTGATAAAATACAAACGATAAGTCCTAAAATTCAAAGATCTTCAGAGGTTGTTTATAAAAGTGAAAAAGATACCTATTCTGTAAGAGGTGTTTATCCAGATTATTATGTTTTAGAATCTGCAGAAATGATGGATGGTCGTTTTTTAAACTTTAGAGATATCAATGAAAAAAACAAAGTAGTTGTTATTGGACGAATGGTTGAAAAAGATTTATTTGGTCAATTAAGCGCCCTTGGAAAACAAATTAATATTGAAGGTATTATTTATCAAATTATTGGTGTTTTCTCTGATCCAGGAGGTGATAGTGATGAAAGATATATTTATACGCCTTTTACAACCATGCAAACAATGTATGGTAATAATGGTTATTTAGATGAATTCGGAATTACTTACAACCCAGATTTAAGCATCGATGAAGCCATTGCTTTTGGTAATAAAATGCTAAGAGAATTAAAAGAGAAACATAATGTTTCACCAAACGACCAAAGAGGTATTGGTCTTAATAACTATGCAACCAATAATAAAGAAGTTTCTGGTATTATGGGTGGTTTGAGTATTTTAATATTGGTAATTGGTTTTGGTACTTTAAAAGCAGGTGTTGTAGGGATCAGTAATATTATGGTTTATATTGTTAAAGAAAGAACAAAAGAATTAGGAATTAGAAAAGCGGTTGGTGCTACACCAAATGCTATTGTTGCTATGATTATTCAAGAAGCAGTTTTTATAACCGCAATTTCTGGGTATTTAGGTTTAATTATTGGCGTAGGAATTTTAGAACTGGCCGGACCTAGTTTAGAGAAGTATTTTATTTTAAATCCTGGAGTTTCTCAACCAGTTGTAATTGGTGCAACATTAACTCTGATTATTGCAGGGTTAATTGCTGGCTATTTACCCGCTAAAAAAGCAGCAAGTATTAAACCAGTTGTAGCACTAAACTCAGATTAATTATGAGATTTTTATTTGAAAAAGATACTTGGCAAGAAATTTACGGTAGTATTCGTAAAAATAAAACGAGAACTATAATTACCATTTTTGGTGCCTTTTGGGGGATATTATTATTAGTAGGTTTATTGGGTGCCGCAAAAGGAATAGAAAATAGTTTTAACAGCTTATTTGGCGATTTTGCAACCAATAGCGTTTTTATGTCTGGTAGCAGAACTTCAATGCCTTTTAAAGGTTTTCAAGAAGGAAGACAAATAGATTTAAAATTAAGTGATGTAGATAAAATTCGATCAGAAATAGACGGAATTCAATTTGTTGTGCCAAGAAATGCAACAGGAGGCCAAGTTGTTCATGGATTAAAAACGGGTAATTTTACAGTTTTTGGCGATTTTCCATTAATAGATGAAGTTCAGAAAAAGAATTTAATTTCTGGTAGATTTATAAACCAAAGTGATATAGACGAAAATAAAAAAATATGTGTAATAAGTGAAGGTGTTTATACCGAATTATATGAAACAGAGAAACTTCCAGAAAATAAGTTTTTATC
>JANQTQ010000284.1:8397-8812 GCA_030731625.1 Polaribacter sp.
GAATTATATGATATAAATGAAGAAGCTGTAAATACATATATTAAAGTTAGCGGTGTCAACTATAAAGTAGTGGGTGTCTATACTTCGAGTAGGTTTGAAGGTAAAAATAACGTTCATATTCCTTTTAGCACTTTTAAAGTTGTCTATAATACGGGAGATAAATTTATGTGGATGGTGGTAACCGGTAAAAAAGAATTTGATATTGTACAAGTAGAAGCAGATGTAAAACTATTACTAAAGAATTTACATAAAATTCATCCAGAAGATAACAGAGCTTTTAGAGGGTTTAATCTAGGTAAAGAAATTTCTAAAGTAACCGGTTTTTTAACGGGTATGCAGTTCTTAACATGGTTTGTAGGTATTGCCACCTTAATTGCAGGAGTTTTTGCAATTGGTAATATTTTATTAATAACCG
>JANQTQ010000285.1 GCA_030731625.1 Polaribacter sp.
ATATAAAATTCAGACGCAGTTTATTATTGATGATCATGGAAACGTTGTTGATATAAAAATTAGAGCACCACATAATCGGTTAAAAAATGAAACGCAACAATTAATAGAAAAGCTACCAAAGTTTACGCCAGGTAAGCAAAGAGACAAATCGGTAAAAGTAAAATATACATTACCTATTTCTTTTCAAGTAGATTAAAAATTGAAGCCAACTTTAAAGTTGGCTTCTTTTATTATTTTGTATTTTTGAGTTTATGAAAATCAATCAATTTTTAGATGCCACATATTTAAAAACGGCATCGCAGGCAAATAGTACTGAAGAAGAAAATCAACAAAACGTAGTTGATTTAATAAACGAAGCTATTTTATATAATTATAAATTAGTAATGATTCGTGCAAAATATATTTCATTAGCAAAAGAAATGCTCTCAAAAGCAAATGCCGATGTTTTAATAGGAACAGTTATCGATTTCCCAGAAGGAAATTCATCCAAAGAAATAAAGTTAGAAGAAGCTAAAAAAGCAATTGCTTTAGATGCAGACGAACTGGATTTTGTAGTAAATTATACCGCTTTTAAAGAAGGTAAAATCAATTTGATAAAAGCAGAGGTTTTTGCAGCAACAAAATTGTGTTTAGAAAATAACAAAGTTGCAAAATGGATTATAGAGGTTGCTGCTTTAACATCCGAAGAAATTATTGTGATATCACAATTAATAAAAGAGGTTGTGCTTACAAATTTTGATGAATCGGCTGCTGAAAAAGTGTTTGTAAAATCATCTACAGGATTTTTTAAAACTGAAGACAACAAACCCAATGGCGCTACTTTAGAAACCATGAAATTAATTTCTGAAAACGCAAAACCCTTACAAATAAAAGCTGCTGGCGGAGTTAGAGACTACGGAACGGCTCTAAAAATGATTTCTTTGGGAGTTGATAGAATTGGAACATCATCTGCAAAAGAAATTTGTAGCAAAGAAGAAAATAGTAACACTGCTGGATATTAATTATTTTATGGATTATTTTGCACACGAAACAGCAATTATAGATGCTAATTGCACCATTGGCAAAGGCACAAAAATTTGGCATTTTAGTCATATTATGTCCAATTGTGTTATTGGCGAATCTTGTAATTTGGGTCAGAATGTTGTTATTTCTCCGGATGTTATTTTAGGTAGAAATGTAAAAGTGCAGAATAATGTTTCCATTTACACAGGTGTTATTTGTGAAGATGATGTTTTTTTAGGTCCTTCAATGGTGTTTACAAATGTAATTAATCCTAGAAGTGCTGTTATCAGAAAAAATGAATATCAAAAAACCATTGTAAAAAAAGGCGCAAGTATTGGTGCAAATGCAACGATTGTTTGTGGTAATACTATTGGCGAATTTGCTTTTATTGGCGCAGGAGCTGTGGTTACAAAAGAGGTTTTGCCGTATGCGTTGGTTGTTGGAAATCCGTCTAAACAAATTGGTTGGGTTGGCGAATTTGGTCATAAATTAGAGTTCAACGAACAAGGTTTTGCAACTTGTAAAGAAAGTGGAGAAGAATATCAATTGAAAGATAATAGCGTAACTAAAATATAATACAAAATTATGAAAACGAAAGAAAGTGATTTTTTTATTGATAAGTTGATTGTAAAATATCAAGCATTATCACAAAAAGAAAAAACGATTATAAATTTAAGTATCTCATTGTTTTCTGTTCTTTTTATTATTATATCTTTCTATAATGGTGGCGAAGTTATTGGGAGTTTTTTATATACTATTAGTCATTAAGTTTTCTTAAAAGCTGCATTTCCTCTTTTTAAAATATTGAAATAAATTAAACCAAATTGTTTAGACATCAAGGCAAAAGCAGAACATTAAAACACAATTTAAGAATTGCTTCGATCTTGTCTTTTGTAGCCGGAATTGTAAATGTTACAGGTTTTTTAGCTTTTAAACAACTAGCAACAAACGTAACAGGTCATTTTGCTCTATTTATTAATGATGTTGCAGAATTTAAGGTTTGGAAAGGAACCATTTATTTTCTATATATTTTTTCATTTCTTTTTGGTTCTTTTTCATCAAGTTTTTTAATAGAAACATTTAGAGAAAATAAAAAGTTAAACGTTTTTGTAATACCAATTTTAATTGAATCTTTTATATTTATCTCAATTGCAGTAGTAAGTGATGTTTTTGATATAACATATCCTAATTTAATTATTTGTTTGCTTCTTTTTTCAATGGGAATGCAAAACTCTTTTGTAACCAAAATTTCGAATGCAATTGTTAGAACAACGCATTTAACAGGATTGTTTACAGATTTGGGAATTGAATTATCTCAATTATTTTTCCCGAAAACACATCCGCATAGAGAAAAAATTAAAGCCACTATAAAACTGAGAATTTTTATAATTTGTTTCTTTTTTATGGGCGGATTAATTGGAGGATTTATGTATTCTAAACTTGATTTAAAATTAAACACACTTATTCTTGGAGCAATAATTTTAGTAATAAGCTTGTTCTATGATGATTTTAGATATCAGTTTATAAGAACTAGAAGAAAATTTAAACATAAAAAATCCAAAGTAAAATAATTACTTCGGATTTTTTTTAGACTGCAAACTGAACACTGAACACTGCTTACTTTTTTAAGGAGCAGGATTAGGAATTAGCGCATGAACTGCATTTATTTCATTGATAATTTCATCAGATAAATGAACATAAATAGACTCGATATTTTCTTTTAACTGACTCATTTTTGTTGCGCCAATAATATTACTCGTTACAAATGGTAATTGATTAATAAATGCTAAAGACATTTGCCCTAAAGACAAATTATGTTTTTTTGCAATTTCTAAATATTTCCGAACTGCTTTTTCTGATCCTTCATTTTTATATCTCGCAATAAATCTTGGAAATAAGGTTCCTCTTGCTCCATCGGGTAAATTTCCGTCTAAATATTTGCCAGATAAAACTCCTTGTGCTAAAGGAGAATACGCTAGTAAACCAATATCTTCTCTCATAGAAACTTCG
Source organism: Polaribacter sp. (assembly GCA_030731625.1). GTDB lineage: Bacteria > Bacteroidota > Bacteroidia > Flavobacteriales > Flavobacteriaceae > Polaribacter. Next base: position 3,013 of record JANQTQ010000285.1, read on the forward strand.
CTCATACCAACTTCATACGCTCTATGAATTATAGAATATGAATTCTGAATTGTTACAGGTCTTGGTAAATCGTATTCTGTAGAAGTTTGCAAATATTTCATGGTTCCCCAAGGTGTTTCATTAGATAAACCTAGGTGTTTTATTTTTCCTTGTTTGATAAAATCGTTTAAAGTTTCTAAAATTTCGAAATGTTTTTCTACTTCTTCAGAGGATGTTTTATACGGATAATCTCTTACTCCAAAGCAATTTACACCTCGATCTGGCCAATGTAACTGATACAAATCTATATAATCTGTTTTTAAGCGTTTTAAACTTCCTTCAAGTGCGTTTGTAATGTTTTGTTTGTTAAATCCGCCAGTTCTAATATGCGCAGTATAATCGCCACCGCCAGCAATTTTACTTGCTAAAACAACTTTATCTCTATTACCGGTTTTTTGAAACCAATTTCCAATAATTCTTTCTGTTCCTCCATACGTTTCTGCATTTGCAGGCACAGGATATAACTCTGCCGCATCAAAGAAATTTACACCTTTTTCTAAAGCATAATCCATTTGTTCATGCGCTTCTGCTTCTGTATTTTGATTTCCCCAAGTCATGGTTCCTAAACAAATTTTAGAAACTTTTGTATCTGTATTTGGTAGTTTTGTGTATTTCATTTTTTGATGTGAAATCTGTTAATTATTGATTAGATTAAATGTAAAAATAAAACTTAATATTTAATAAAAGAAAAAGCGTGCAATTTTAACAATTACACGCTTATCTAATAAATTTAAACTTTGATAAGTTTAGTTTGATATCTTAAATGTTTACTGGAATCTGAAATATAAATGTCTACTAAACAATTACACGATTAAACAAATAACCAGTTAAACGGTTATTTTAAAATAGCATCAATACCTGGTAAAGTTTGTCCTTCTAACATTTCTAACATTGCGCCACCACCAGTAGAAACATAGCTTACTTTTTCTGCAAAACCAAATTGTTTAACAGCGGCAACAGAATCTCCACCACCAACTAAAGAAAACGCGCCGTTTTTAGTAGCTTTATCAATAGAATGACCTAATGCAATTGTTCCACCTGCAAATGCTTCCATTTCAAAAACACCTAAAGGACCATTCCATAAAATGGTTTTACATTTGTTAACAACTACATCAAAGTTTTCTCTAGATTTTGGTCCTGCGTCTAAACCTTGCCATCCATCAGGAATTTTAGTAATATCTAATATTTGTGTATTTGCATCATTGCTAAAATCATCCGCAGCAATAACATCAACAGGAATATGAACTTCTACACCTTTTTCTTTAGCTTGTTTTAAAATATCAAGCGCTAATTCCATCTTATCATCTTCACAAATAGAATCTCCAACAGTTCCTCCAAGAGCTTTAATAAAGGTAAAACTCATTCCACCACCAATAATTAAATGATCTACTTTGTCTAAAATATTTTCAATCACAGTAATTTTTGATGATACTTTTGCACCACCTAAAATTGCTAAAACTGGTTTTTCAGAATTATTTAAAACCTTATCAATACTTTCAATTTCTCTAGCTAATAAGTTTCCAAAACATTTATTTCCTTCAAAAAATTGAGCAATAATTGTTGTTGATGCATGCGCTCTGTGAGCTGTTCCAAAAGCATCATTTACATAAATATCTCCCAAGTTAGATAATTGTTTAGCAAAAGCAACATCACCTTTTTCTTCTTCAGAATAAAAACGAAGGTTTTCTAATAATAAAACTTCTCCTTTTTCTAAATTAGCAACAGCTTCTTCAGCTTTTTCTCCAACACAATCATCAACAAATTTTACATTTACTCCAATAATTTTTTTGATATCATCTACGATATGACGTAAAGAAAACTCATCTTGTTTTCCTTTTGGACGACCCAAGTGAGACATTAAAACGCAGCTTCCTCCGCCTTCTAAAATCTCTATAATAGTAGATTTTGCAGCTTCAATTCTTGTAGCATCTGTAACTTCAAATTTATCATTTAAAGGCACGTTAAAATCTACACGTATAATTGCTTTTTTATTTTCGAAATTAAAATCTTTTAGTGTTTTCATTTTTTGTTGATATTTTTAACAAAAATACTCTATTATTTACGGTTATTAAAATTGATAACTTAAAAACTAAGATAACGTTTGCGTAATTGATATTTCTTAAAATTTGCTCTGAATTCTAGAATAAGTGAAGAACAAATTTTTATATTTGTACATGCTTTTCAACCAAATAATAGGTCAAGAACACATTAAAAAACATTTGCAACAATCTGCTGAAAACGGTAGAGTGCCGCATGCACAATTATTTGTGGGTAAAGAAGGTTGCGGTACGCTGCCTATGGCTATTGCCTATGCGCAATATTTATTGTGTAATTTTTCTGATAATGTAGATGCTTGTACTATAAAATGTAACAAATTGCAGCATCCAGATTTGCATTTTGCATTTCCTGTAACTACAAACGATGTTGTTAAAAAGAATGCAGTAAGTGATTTATTTTTACAAGATTGGCGCCAATTTGTTGCAGATCAACCTTATGGGAGTTTGTTTAATTGGTTACAGCAAATTGGTGTAGAAAACAAACAAGGTTTAATTGGGGTTGATGAAGCAGAAGCTGTTGTGAAAAAATTACAATTAAAAAGTTACGAAGGTGGCTTTAAAGTAATGATTATTTGGATGGCAGAAAAGATGAACATTGCTGCAGCCAATAAATTGTTAAAATTGATTGAAGAGCCGCCAACCAAAACTGTTTTTTTATTAATTACAGAAAGTGAAGAGCAAATTTTAAGCACCATAAAATCTCGTTGTCAAGCGTTATATTTTAATGCTTTAAGTGAGCAAGACCTTGCGAACGCGTTAATTGTAAATCATCAAGTTGATGATAATGAAGCTTTAAGTATTGCACATCAAGCGGATGGGAATTTCAATAAAGCACTTCATTTAATGGAACATGATGCTGCTGATTTGGTTTTTGAAGAATGGTTTATTGCTTGGATTCGTACTGCTTTTAGAGCAAAAGGAAATGCTGCTGTTGTGCAACAATTAATTTCTTGGGCAGATACTATATCAAAAACAGGAAGAGAAACGCAAAAAAGATTTTTAGAGTATTGTCTTCAATTTTTTAGACAAGCACTTTTGTTAAACTATAAGTCGAGTCAGTTGGTTTTTATGGAGACAAAAACGAGTTTTGATTTGTCTAAATTTGCGCCTTTTGTGCATTCTGGAAATATTCTAGATATAGAAAAAGAATTAAATGATGCCATGTATCACATAGAAAGAAACGGAAACGCAAAAATTATTTTGTTAGATCTTTCAATGAAATTAACTCGTTTTTTACACAAAAAAGAAGAGAAAGTTTAGTTTTTCTGATAGCGAGTTTACAAACTAATCTTTTAAATTAGAACTAAAAAGTTACAGATTACTTCGTTGTTTTTACTGAATCGAGTACAGTAGAAATACTAGAAAAGACGAATTATAAATTCGTCAATCTAGCAACATATTTTCCAATTACATCAAATTCTAAATTTACAGCATCCCCAATTTTTAAATTTCTAAAAGTTGTATTATCCCAAGTGTAAGGAATAATTGCTACGCTAAATTCATCCTTTTTAGAATTTACAACCGTTAAACTTACTCCGTTGATGGTAATAGAACCTTTTTCTATCGTAACGTTATTTTTATCAGAATGATAATGAAAAGTATATACGGTACTTCCGTTTTCGTCTTTAATGTTTGTGCAAGTTCCGGTTTCATCAACATGACCTTGAACGATATGTCCGTCTAAACGATCACCTAACTTCATGCCACGTTCTAAATTTACAACATCTGCAGTTTTAAGTTTACCAATATTGGTTTTATCTAATGTCTCTTTAATAGCAGTAACTGTATATTCATCATTATGAACAGCAACGACTGTTAAGCAAACACCATTATGAGCCACACTTTGATCTACTTTTAGTTCGTTTGTAATGCTACTTTTTATGGTTAAATGAACATTTTCTTGTTCTTTTACAACGTTTGTTACTGTGCCAAGTGTTTCTATAATTCCTGTAAACATATCCCTAAAATTTAGTTACTTTTGTAGCCATCAAAAATAGCAATATTACAAGAGAACTATGGATAAATCTGATAAAATAATCGTTGGAATTTCAATTGGAGATTTAAACGGAATTGGTATTGAAGTGATTTTGAAGACATTTGAAGACAAAAGAATGTTAGATTTTTGTACTCCAGTTCTTTTTGGAGCAACGAAAGTAATCTCATATCACAAAAAAGCTTTAGAGATTGAAACGCCTGTTCACGGAATTACATCAATAAATCAAGTTAATCATTCTAAAATAAATGTTTTAAATATTTGGAAAGAAGAAGTTGAAATAGAACTAGGTTCAGCAACTAAAGTTTCTGGTGATTATGCGGCAAAATCGTTAGCAGCTGCAGTAGAACATTTAAAAGACAAAACAATTGATGTGCTTTTAACGGCACCAATCAATAAAGAAAACATACAATCAGAAACATTTAATTTTCCGGGTCATACAGAATATCTAGAAGCAAATTTAGAAGGAAAAAGTTTAATGATATTAATGACAGATAAATTGAGAATTGGTCTAATAACAGGTCATATTCCAATTGCAAAAGTAGCAGCATCTATTACTCCAGAATTAATTAAGAGTAAGGTGGAAACAATGTACACGTCATTAAAGCAAGATTTTGGAATTAATAAGCCAAGAATTGCTGTTTTATCTTTGAATCCACATTGTGGTGATAAAGGTGTAATTGGTACAGAAGATGATGAAATTATTAAACCAACTGTAGACGAAATTAGAGAAACTGGTAAGTTAGTTTTTGGTCCTTATGCTGCCGATGGCTTTTTTGGTTCTGAAACGTACAAACAATTTGATGGAGTTTTAGCAACCTATCACGATCAAGGATTAGCACCTTTTAAAGCGTTGTCTTTTGGTAAAGGAGTAAATTTTACAGCAGGCTTAAATGCGGTAAGAACCTCGCCAGACCACGGTACAGGGTATGATATTGCTGGTAAAAACCTTGCAAATCCGTCTTCATTTACAGAGGCATTGTTTACCGGAATTCAAATTTTTAAAGCAAGAAACGAGTATTTAGAACTCACTAATAATCCGTTAATTATAAAATAAAAATAAAGATTATTCTTTTTTTGATAAAAATATTGCAGAAATACATTTTTTTGTATCTTTGCCCGCTCAATTGATGTTTGATAATGAAAGGTTTGAAAGAATTCACGATACCGTTTGTAGGGTTAAAAGAAGGGAAACACCTATTCAATTATACAATTGATAATAAGTTCTTTGAAGCTTTTAATTTTGATGAGTTTAATAGTTCATCAGTAAAAGTTTTGTTAACATTCGTAAAAAAGAGCACATTATTTGAGCTAGGTTTTGCTGCAGAAGGTACGGTTGAAGTTCCTTGTGATATCTCTAATGAGTTATATCATCAAGAAATAAATTCCAAATTACCTATTATAGTAAATTTTGGCCCTGAGTATAATGATGATAATGAAGATATTTTAATTTTACCTCACGAGGCTTATGAAATTGATGTGTCTCAGTATATTTACGAAATGATTGTTTTAGCAGTTCCTAATAAAAGAGTTCATCCAAAAGTTTTAGATGGCACTATGGAGTCTGAAGCATTAAAGAAATTAAAAGAATTACAAATAAAAGAAGTAAAAACTGTAGAAAATACAGACCCAAGGTGGGATAAATTAAAGAATTTAATAACAGATAAAAAGACATAAAATGGCACATCCT
>JANQTQ010000286.1 GCA_030731625.1 Polaribacter sp.
TTACATTGGTGCTCCCGGAGTAGCAAAAAACAATAAAGACATTGTTGCTATAGAAGTTATAAATACACTTTTTGGTGGAAGATTTACTTCTATGATCAACTCAGAATTACGAATAAATTCGGGATTAACTTACGGCGCAAACAGTCGTTTTATAAATTACAAATACGGAGGTTCTTTTCTGATAAGTACTTTTACCGAAAACAAATCAACAGAACAAGCCATAGATTTAGCATTAGAAGTTCTTAACAAATTACACAGTGATGGATTAACAGAAGAATTATTAACATCGGCTAAAAATTATGTAAAAGGACAATTTCCACCAGATTATGAAACCACAGGACAATTATCTAATTTATTAACTCAAATGTTTTGGTATGATTTTAATGAAGATTTTATCAATAATTTTGAAAAAAATGTTGATGATTTAGATTTTAAAAAGGCGAAAGAAATTATTTCAACCTATTTTCCAAAAGATACATTTCAGTTTGTTTTAATTGGTAAAGCTTCAGTAATAGAAAAAATGGCTACTAAATACGGAACGGTAAAAAAAGTAGATATCAAAGACTAACAAAATAACATAAAAGAACGAAACCTTTTAAAACTCCTTAAAAAACCTACATTTGCAACATGCGAATAGACATTATTTCAGTAGCACCAAATTTATTAGAAAGTCCGTTTAATCATTCTATTATAAAACGTGCGCAAGACAAAGGATTAGCAGAAATTGTAATTCACGATTTACGCGAATATGGTTTAGGCAACTACAAACAAATTGATGATACTCAATTTGGAGGCGGCGCAGGCATGGTTATGATGATAGAACCGATTGCAAATTGCATTAAAAAATTACAATCAGAAAGAACGTATGACGAAGTTATTTATATGACTCCAGATGCAAAAACCTTAAATCAATCTACCGCAAATACACTTTCTTTAAAAGAAAATATTTTAATTTTAACGGGACATTATAAAGGTGTAGATCAAAGAATTCGCGATAAATATATTACCAAAGAAATTTCTATTGGCGATTATGTTTTAACAGGTGGCGAATTAGCCGCAGCAGTTTTGGTTGATGCAGTTGTACGTTTAATTCCAGGAGTTATTGGCGATGAACAATCTGCACTTACAGATTCTTTTCAAGATAATTTATTGTCACCACCCGTTTATACAAGACCAGCAGAATTTGAAGGAATGAAAGTTCCTGCTATTTTATTATCTGGGAATTTTCCAAAAATTGATGATTGGCGAAGCGATCAAGCTTATAAAAGAACACAGCAAATAAGACCAGATTTATTAGACGACTAAACTTCTCAATTTTTTTTAAAACCTGAGAAGTCTTATAAAATAAAACCTTTGAATAAAATTATATCTTTCATACAAAACAATAAAGCCATTTCTTGGGTTTTAGGATTTCAAATTTTTCGTTTGATTTTACTCCCATTTATGGGATTGATGCCACAGGATGCTTACTATTATTTATACGGTCAAAATTTATCCTTTTCGTATTTTGATCATCCAGGAATGATTGGGTATGTTTTGCGAATCTTTACAGATGTTTTTGGACAATCTATTTTTTCCATAAAATTTGCTGATTTTGTAATTACATCGTTCACTATTTTAAGTTTTTACAAATTAGCTTCTTACTTTTTATCCAAAGAAAAATTACAAAGAGCTTTTGTTTTATTGGCTTCAACCATATTTGTATCCATTTTATCATTCAATTCTACGCCTGATGTTCCTTTATTATTATTCTGGACATTGAGCTTAATTTGTTTATACAAAGCAATTTTTGAGGATAAAAAGAGGTTTTGGATTTTAGGCGGAATTGCCATGGGATTGGCTTTCGATAGTAAATACACCGCATTATTATTACAAATAGGATTAATTGCTTTTCTAATTTTTTCTAACAAATACAGAAAATTACTAATTTCTCCTTGGCTATGGGTTTCTTTGCTGATTTCTGCAGCCGTTACTTTTCCTGTTTGGTATTGGAATTATCAAAATGAGTTTGCTTCCTTTGCTTTTCAATCATCAGAAAGAACGAGTTCGATATCAGAATTTAAATTTTCATCATCCTATTTCTTTGGTGCTATTGGGCATCAAATGTTTTTATTATTGCCTGTTTTATTTCTGATTTTTATCACGTTTACGTATAAATATGTAAAAAGAGCTTTGCTGAAATTTAAAATTCCGCAAGCAAAAACCTTATTCTTATTGGCATTTTTCGTTCCAACTTTTGTTGGATTTTTTAGCCTCACTCCTATTTATTGGGTCAAATTAAATTGGATGATGCCGTCTTACATTACAGGAATCATTTTGGCAGGAATGTTTATCAGTAAAAAATTATTGAAAATTCAGATTATTTTTTCAATCGTATTTCATGTACTTTTTAGCTTTCAAATCATCTTTTATTTAGTTCCTATAAAAAGTGATGACACTTGGGTTGGATGGAAAGAATTAGCTATTGAAACTACTAAACTTCAAGAAAAATATCCAAATACATTTGTTTTTTCTGATGATAATTATAAAACATCTGCTTGTTTAAACTTTTTTATGGATGATAAAGTGTATGCCCAAAACATAATTGGTTTACCTGCATTGCATTTTGATTATTTAGGTGATGATTTAACAAGCTTAAATAACAAAAACGCCCTTTTTATTGATTCGGACAAACGTTTTAAAGACCGCAAACTAAAGGCAGAAATAAACCCGCTATTGGGTAAATACTTTGAGAAGGTTACAGAATTAACGCCAATCATCATAAAAATAAACGGAAAAGAGTCTCGAAAATTCTGGGTTTTCTATTGTACTAATTATCAGTATAAAAAATAGTTGAAAATAAGTTTTATCAACAAAAAATAAATGTTACTTTTGCAACCGCTAAATTAACCTCTGACGAAGAAATCGTGAATGTTGTTTTACAAAAACTATAAATATTAAGAAATGGAAGCTTTAATAAAGTTTGTACAAGACGAATTTGTAACTAAAAAAGAATTTGCAGAATTTGCAGCAGGAGACACAATTACTGTGTTTTACGAAATTAAAGAGGGAGAAAAAGTAAGAACTCAGTTTTTTAGAGGAGTTGTTATTCAAAGAAAAGGAACAGGTCTATCTGAAACTTTTACAATCAGAAAAATGTCTGGTACTGTAGGTGTTGAAAGAATTTTCCCTGTAAACTTACCTTCTATCCAAAAAATTGAAGTTAATAAAAGAGGTAAAGTACGTAGAGCTCGTATTTTCTACTTTAGAGGTCTTACTGGTAAAAAAGCTAGAATTACTGAGAAAAGAAGATAATTTCTTTTTAAATAAACATAAAAAAAGCGTTGTGAAAATTCATAACGCTTTTTTTTATTAACAAATGTTCATAACTATGGTTAATATCTTGTTGATTTCTAATTCTTTAAATATTTTATTCTTTTCTAAAAGTAACTTAAATTTGAGTATAATTTATATGTTCATTTATACAATCTGTCTTCATAAACGAGTATAAATGAGTAGAAGAATTACAGTTTCGTTTATTATAAAATTTGTTTATCCGAAAAAAAAGATAGTGTAATAAGGTTTATCCAAAAAATTATAGTTGCCGCTTTAAAACAATAAGTTATGAAAATAAAAAATTGTAATAAAGTATCTTTAGAAGTAAGATAGCATTAGGAACATTTATTAAAATTTTAAAAAGCGTTATGCCATTTAAAATTAAAAATGTTTTGAAACTGAAATAGAAAAATATAATTTCTTAGCAGTAAGAAATATAAGAGAAATCTTATTTAATTTGTAGCAATACAAAAAAGTGTAAAAGACTATTTCAAAAAAAAGCCATTCCTTTGCAAGCAATTGTAAGGAATGGCTTTTTAACTTTATAACAATTCCTTAAAAAAAAGAGTATTTTTTTATTAAAACCATTAATATAAAGTATAATTAATACTAATTTAACATTACAAATCTCGCCTTTAATTCATAAATTTGTTCCGCTTTGTACGAAATTGATTTCGTAACAGCCAATTATTAAATTTTTCAGAAAAAAAACCATTTTATGAGCAAAACAGCTAAAATTATATATACAAAAACAGACGAAGCACCAGCATTAGCAACTCGTTCATTTTTACCAATTGTAAAAGCTTTTACAAAATCATCTAATATAGAAATTGAGGTTAAAGATATTTCATTAGCCGCTAGAATATTAGCAAATTTTTCTGATTATTTAACAGAAGACCAAAAAGTTGAAGACGCATTAGCTATTTTAGGAGAGTTAGCAAATCAACCAGATGCAAACATTATAAAATTACCTAACATAAGTGCTTCAGTGCCACAATTAAAAGATGCTATTGAAGAATTACAAGGTTTAGGTTACGCATTACCAAATTATCCTGATGAAGTTAAAACAGACGAAGATAAAGCGGTTTCTGCATTGTATAATAAAGTAAAAGGTTCTGCAGTAAACCCTGTTTTACGTGAAGGAAACTCTGATAGAAGAGCGCCAAAAGCGGTTAAAAACTTTGCTCGTAAAAATCCGCATTCAATGGGTAAATGGTCTAAAGACTCTAAAACTCATGTAGCTACAATGACAGCCGGAGATTTTGCTCATAACGAAAAATCTGTTACCTTAAAAAAAGGAACTTCAATTAATATTATTCACACTAGTTCAACTAAAAAAGTTACTGTTTTAAAAGACAAATTAGCTTTGTTAGATGGTGAAATTATTGATGCTACAATAATGAGTAAAAAAGCGCTACTTGAGTTTTTAGAAGAACAAATTGAAGATGCTTTAGATAAAAACATATTGTTTTCATTACATATGAAAGCTACGATGATGAAAGTAAGTGACCCAATAATTTTTGGTCATGTGGTGCGTGTTTATTTTAAAGATTTATTTGAAAAGCATGGAAAAACTTTCAAAAAAATTGGTGTTGATGTTAATAATGGTTTTGGAAATCTACTTAGTAAATTAGGTGAGTTACCAAAAGATAAAAGAGATGAAATTAGAGAAGATATCCGTTTTGCCTTAGATCATGGAGCAGAAATTGCTATGGTGAATAGCGAAAGAGGAATCACTAATTTACATGTACCTAGTGATGTTATTGTTGATGCTTCTATGCCTGCAATGATTAGAAGTTCTGGACAAATGTATAATTCTGAAGGAAAATTACAAGATACAAAAGCTGTAATTCCAGATAGTTCTTATGCAGGTATTTACTCAGCAACTATCGATTTCTGTAAAAAACATGGTGCTTTTGACCCAACAACAATGGGAACCGTACCTAATGTTGGTTTAATGGCTCAAAAAGCAGAAGAATATGGATCTCATGATAAAACTTTTGAAATTGCAACAGATGGAAAAGTTCAGGTTGTAGACGAAAATGGAAAAGTGTTGATGGAACATGCTGTTGAAGCAGGAGACATTTGGAGAATGTGCCAAACTAAAGATTTACCTATTCAAGATTGGGTAAAATTAGCAGTAACTAGAGCAAGAGCTTCAGAAACACCTGCTGTTTTTTGGTTAGATAAAAATAGAGCTCATGATGCAGAAATCATTAAAAAAGTAAATACATATTTACAAAATCATGATACAACTGGTTTAGATATCCGAATTTTATCACCTATAAAAGCAACAGAATTTACGTTAGAAAGATTAGTAAAAGGAGAAGATACTATTTCTGTTTCTGGTAATGTTTTACGTGATTATTTAACAGATTTATTTCCAATTTTAGAAGTTGGTACATCAGCAAAAATGTTATCTATTGTTCCTTTAATGAATGGTGGAGGATTGTTTGAAACTGGCGCGGGAGGTTCTGCTCCAAAACATGTACAACAATTTTTAGAAGAGAATCATTTACGTTGGGATTCTTTAGGTGAATTTTTAGCACTAGCGGTTTCTTTAGAGCATTTTGGAGATGTTAACAACAATGCTAAAGCAACAATTTTAGGTAAAACTTTAGATGACGCTACAGACAAATTATTAGAGAACCAAAAAGCGCCTTCAAGAAATGTAGGAGAATTAGATAATAGAGGAAGTCACTTTTACTTAGCGATGTACTGGGCACAAGCTTTAGCGAATCAAAATAAAAACGCCGAATTAAAAGCTGAGTTTACAACTATAGCAGAGGCTTTAAGCAATAATGAAGATAAAATTGTATCAGAATTAAATACAATTCAAGGAAAATCGATAGAAATTGGTGGATATTATCTTCAAAATGAAGATTTGGCATCTGCTGCAATGAGACCAAACAGTACTTTAAACAGCATTATAGGCTAAAAAATCGATACCAATACAAAAAATTAAAACTGATGATAACCTCATCAGTTTTTTTTATACCAAAAATAAAAAATATATCGTTTTATAGTTGTAGTTTTGTTTACTAAATAATAACATACATTAAACAAAATATGTTTCATTACAAAAAAATATTTCTAATAATTTTCCTTACTTCATTGGCTTCGTTTAGTCAGGAGAAAATAACCGTTAGTGGTTCTGTTTATGATGAAAATAGCAACGAAACTTTAATTGGAGTTTCTATTTATTTCCCAGAATTGAACTCAGGAACTACCACAAATGAGTATGGTTTTTACTCCATTACAGTTCCTAAAGGTTCGTATCAAATCCAAGTAAGTTATTTAGGATTTACATCCATCATTGAAACTATCAAGCTATCAAAAAAATTAACAAAAAACTTTAAACTAACTGAAGAAACAGAAAATTTAAATGAAATTGTTATTGAAAGTAATATAGAAAAGATTAACGTTAAAACTCCTCAAATGAGTGTTAACAAACTTACAGCGGCTACTATTAAACAAATTCCGGTTGTACTTGGTGAAGCAGATATTATTAAATCATTATTGCTTTTACCTGGAGTAACTAGTGCTGGTGAAGGCGCTTCTGGTTTTAATGTAAGAGGTGGCGCTGCAGACCAAAATTTAATTTTATTAGATGAAGCTATCGTTTTTAATTCTTCGCATTTATTTGGTTTTTTCTCGGTTTTTAATCCTGATGTAATTAAAGATGTAAAATTATACAAAGGCGGAATTCCTTCGCGTTTTGGAGGACGATTATCTTCTGTTTTAGATATTTATCAAAAAGAAGGAAATAGTAAAAACTTTAATTTAACTGGTGGAATTGGTTTAGTTTCGAGTAGATTATTAGCAGAAGGACCAATAGAAAAAGAAAAAAGTTCGTTTGTAGTTGCTGGTAGAGCTTCTTATGCACACCTTTTTTTACCACTTTTTAATAATGACAATACTGCTTATTTTTACGATTTAAACAGTAAAGTAAATTACAGGTTTAATGATAAAAATAACCTCTTTTTATCAACCTATTTTGGAAAAGATGTTTTTGGAATTAGCGATAATTTTGTAAATAAATATGGAAACACTGTGGTTAATTTACGCTGGAACCATCTTTTTTCTGATAAAATATTTTCGAATCTTTCTTTAATATATTCAGATTATTTCTATGGATTAATTTTAGATTTTGTTGGTTTTGAATGGGATTCTGGAATTACTAATTTTAACTTAAAGTACGATTTTAAGCACTATTTAAGTGAAAACTTTAAATTAAGTTATGGTATAAACAATATTTATATCAAATTTAATCCTGGAGAAATTATACCAAACAGACCAGATTCTGGCATACAAGCAGAAAAATTAATCGATAAATATGCCAACGAATTTGCGGCTTATTTAGAAGCATAGCATAAAGTAAGCGATAAATTAACCTTGCAATATGGCGCACGTTTTAGCAACTTTTTACGTTTAGGGCAGGATGAATTAAACGTTTATGCAAACGATACTCCAGTAATTTATAATCAACAATTTAAAAAATACGAATCTGCAGAAGCAATTGCAACTGAGTCTTTTAATAGAAGTGATGTAATTAGTAGTTTTAATAATTTTGAGCCTAGACTTTCTTTATCCTATATTTTAGATGATAACACTTCTATAAAAGCAAGTTATAACAGAATGGCTCAATACTTGCATTTGCTTTCTAATACAGCTTCTCCTACTCCATTAGATGTTTGGGCACCAAGTGGACGTTTTATAAAGCCTCAACTATTAGATCAATATGCTGTTGGGTATTTTAAATCGATAAAAAATGGCGATTATTCTATAGAAACCGAAGTTTTTTACAAAGACATTCAAAATAGAATCGATTATATAAATGGTGCAAATTTAATTGCCAACAACGAAATTGAAACCATTATTTTAAACGGACAAGCTAGGGCTTATGGTTTGGAAGTTTTATTCAAAAAAAATGAAGGCGATTTTAAAGGATGGTTTGCCTACACTTTATCTAGATCAGAGCAACAAACTTTAGGTAGAAATGCGAACGAACCTGGTATAAATCAAGGAGAATGGTATAGCTCACCTTTTGATAAAACACATGATATTTCTATAAATGCGAGTTACGAATTATCGAAAAAATGGACTTTTAATGCAAACTTTCTTTTTCAAACAGGGCAACCCACCAATTATCCTGTGGGCCAATATGAAATTCAGGGTTTAAATGTGCCTATTTTTGATGATAATAGAAGAAATGCAGACAGACTTCCTGCTTATCACAGAATGGATATTTCTGCAACTTTAACACCCGAAAAAAATAAAAATAGAAAATGGCAAGCAGAATGGGTTTTTGGAATCTATAACTTATATGGTCGTCAAAACGCAGCATCTATAAACTTTAGACAGAATAGAGAAACCTTTAGAAATGAAGCTCTGCAAACATCAATTTTTGGAATTGTACCTTCTGTAACTTATAATTTTAAATTTTAAACCCTTTAAAAG
>JANQTQ010000287.1 GCA_030731625.1 Polaribacter sp.
AATTCTTTTCCTTTTGGAGAAACATTCAACAATATTTTAGAAAAAAATGGGTTTACTCATACAAAGCATACTCCCGTAACTTTTGGAGTTGCTACAATTTATACAGCAAGTAAATAAAAATGAATAAAAAAGTGCTATTTTTTGGTTTTTTTCTACTGATTTCTGCAGCATTTTATGCACAAAGAGAACGTGTAGAAAACCTACCAACTTTTGATGAAAGAAAATTACATTATGGTTTCTATTTAGGATTAAATCAAAATGATTTTAAACTTAATTTAAGAAACAGCATTTTTCCATTAGCAGATATTACGGTAGAACCTACAACTGGTTTTAACGTAGGTTTAGTAGCCGATTTTCGCTTACACAAAAACTTAAACATCCGCTTAGAACCAGGATTGGTAAGTAATTCTAAAAACATTTATTTTAATCATTTAGACAAGAAACAAGATAGTGTTAGAGAAATTGGTTCTACGTATTTACATGTTCCTGTAATTTTTAAATTTAGCACAGATAGATATAAAAATATTCGTCCGTATGTATTAGGAGGTATTTCTTACAACTACAATTTTTCTAGTAATGAAGACAATCAAGACGATAATTCTTCTGGACAATTTAGAATGACCACCCACAATTTTATGTACGAAGTTGGAATGGGAATTGACATTTATTTATCTTATTTTAAATTTTCACCTTCTATTCGTGGAATTTTCGCCATCAATAACGAGATAAAATATGATGATGACCCAGATAGTCAATGGACTGCTCCAATAAATTTTATGGGAACACGTGGAGTTTTCTTAAATTTTTCTTTTGAGTAGTATAGGTTGCAACGATTAAGAAACTAAAAACCTCTTTTAAATTCACTCAACAAAATAGCTGTTGCAGTGGCAACATTTAAGCTTTCTGTTTCTTGTATTTCTCCAAATCTAGGAATAGAAATTTTGTTTTTTATCAGCAACTTTAATTCATCAGAAACTCCGTTTGCTTCATTGCCCATAATTAAAACGGCTTCTTTTGGCAATGTTGATTTATACACATTTTCGCCATCCATATCAGCAATAAACGTTGGTCGTTTTGTTTCTTTTAGATACGCTTCTAAATCAATATATTTAATAGAAATCCTTGTTAAAGAACCCATGCTTGCTTGCACTACTTTTTGATTGTAACAATCTACAGTATCTTTAGAACAAAGTAATTGAGAAACCCCAAACCAATCGCATAAACGAATAATTGTGCCTAAATTTCCAGGATCATTAACCGCATCCAAAGCAATTGAAATTCCGTTTTCTTGCAGTGGTTTTTCATCAGGAATCACAAATAATCCTAATACTTTATTCGGCGTTTTTAAACTGCTTATTTTTTGCAAATCCTTATCAGAAATTCTTATAATTTTATCTGATGAAATACCGGTTTCAAAATCATCCGTAGCAAATAATGTATCAACATTAAAAGAAGAATTCAGCAACTCATTTACCACTTTTATTCCTTCAGCAATAAACAATTTATGCTTCTGTCTATACTTTTTTTGTGATAAACTTGTTATAATTTTAAGTTGATTTTTTGAAATACTCATTAATTGTGTCTAAATAAAAATTAACCGATGAAAAATACTATTTTTGATTTTCTTTTGCAGCGCTAAAATAATGAAAAAACTACCGTTTTATTTTTTATTACTTATCTTTTTGATTTCATGTAATTCTACAGAACATGTAGTAGACGGAGATTTTATGCTAAATGAAAATGACATTTTTTTAGATAGTACAAAAATAAAAGGAACAGAACTACAAAAATACATTTTACAAAAACCAAATTCTCGTTTTATTGGCCTTCCTATTGGTCTTTATTTTCATAATATGGGGAATCACAACAGCCCACAAACCCCAATTAAATGGGCACAGAAAAACCCAAGATCTTATCGTTTTGTAAAAAATATTTTTTCTGAAAAACAAAGTATTGCATATGCAAATTCGTTTATTAAACTAAATAATTGGTTTTTAGATTATGATGAACCAGAAATAGTGAACGAAATTAAAACAAGTAGAACTGCAGATAATTTATGGGCGTATTATAAAACTCAAGGTTTTTTTAAATCGTCTGTAAGTACCAAAATAAATGAAGACACTATCAGTAAAAAGGCATCCGTAGAATACCATATTACAAGAGGGAAAGCTACCGTTTTAGACTCTATTAAATTTAAAATAGCTTCACCAGTTTTAGATTCTATTTATAAAACATCTGGATTAGAAACTTTACTAAAAACTGGCGATACATATAAAGATCAAACATTTAGAAATGAGGCAAGCAACATTGTAAAATTATATAGAAATAACGGAATTTATCATTTCACAGAATCTGCCTTAGGTTTTTATGTAGATTCTACAAGAACAGATTATAAAACAAATGTTGAGTTATTAATTTCTTCGGATAGATTAATCGAAGAAAACGGAATTTACATCGAGAAGCCTTTTAAAGTTCATACCATAAAAGAAGTTAATGTTGTTACAGATTATTATTTCACCAAAAAAGGCGAATCTATAAAAGACTCTGTTTCTTATAATGGAATAAAATTTATTGCTTTTAATAAGCTAAGATATAACCCAAAATATTTGGCACAATCCATTTTTTTAAAACCAAATGAAATTTATAAAGACACGTTAAGCAATTTAACAAGAACCCATTTAAAATCATTAAAAAATTTCAAATCATCAAATATTGTTTATTCTTCAGTTCCTGGCAAAGACAACGAACTGATCATGGATATTTTTTTAGCGCCATTAGAAAAATTTACTGTAGGGCTAGAAACAGAATTAACACATTCTAATATTAGAAATATTGGAACCTCAGCAAAATTTTCTATAACCAATAGAAATACCTTTAAAGGCGCAGAGCTGTTAAAAATGTCTCTTTTAGGATCTTGGTTTAACTCTAACAACGGACCCGGTTACGAACTTGGTGCAGATGTTTCTTTAGAAATACCGAGGCTCGTTGCCCCTTTTGGCTTAAATAAATTAGCACCAAAAGAGATGTCGCCAAGAACATTATTTTCAATAGGATCTAGTTTTCAAAATAACATTGGTTTAGACAGACAAACATTCTCGTTTTTAACAGATTACAAATGGCAATTTAACGAAAAGAAAACCATTCAGTTAGAGATTTTAAACACACAATATGTAAAAAATTTAAATATTGGCAGCTTCTTTGACATCTATAGTTCTGAGTTTGATAGTTTAGATGCAGTAGCAGAAGTTTATGATACCGTAAAAAGTACAAGTAATTACCCACTTCCTATAGATGAAACACAATCTACAAAATCTGTAGAATTCATGAATACAGTTACTAATGACGTTAGTTTTAAAACATCAAATCCTGATGAATATAATACCGCTACTAACATTTTAAATAGATACAATATTATTACTTCCGATTTTTTAATTCCCGTTTTTGGATACACATATACCTACAATAATCAAGCAAATTTTAAAGACAGTGATTTTTCCTATTTTAAAATTAGGCTTGCAAATTCTGGAAATATTTTAGGACTACTTTCTACAAAAACAAACAGTAACAACAAAAAGACTCTTTTAAACATCCCTTTAGCTGAATATTTTAAAACAGATATTGAATATAAAAAATTCTGGGATTTAGGTAATAGTTCAGTATTTGGAATACGAAGTTTTTTAGGAGCAATCGTTACCTATGATAATTCTGATATTCCTTTTACTAAAAGTTATTTTGCCGGTGGATCTAATGACATTAGAGCTTGGCAAACCTATGAATTAGGTCCTGGAAGTAGAAACACAGGATTAGAATACAACGTAGGTAGTTTAAAATTCTTATCGAGTGCAGAATATCGATTTGATGTTGTTGGCAAATTAAAAGGCGCTCTATTTGTTGATGCAGGAAATATTTGGGACATTTCTGGTTCTAGTTTGGTTGATGAAGATTCGAAATTTACAAGCTTCAACTCTTTAAAAAATATTGCGATTGGCTCAGGCTTTGGTGCAAGATTAGATTTTAGCTTTTTAATTGTACGTTTAGACCTTGGTTTTAAAACGTATGAACCTTATCTAGATAATAATAAATGGTTTAGAAACTATAATTTTGCAAGTGCTGTTTACAATATTGGTATTAACTACCCATTTTAATAAGACTATTTACACCTAAAACTCTATAACGTTTTCGTTATTTTATTATTGATTCTGTGTTCATAAACTACTAATTTTTCACTATTTTTGACAAGTAAAACTAAAAAAAACAGAAAATGAGTCATAATATCAAACCTGGAGTAGCAACAGGACAAGAAGTTCAAGCAATATTTAAACTAGCTAAAGAAAAAGGATTTGCTTTACCAGCAGTAAATGTTATTGGTTCTAGTACTATTAATGCAGTTTTAGAAACAGCAAAACAATTAAATGCTCCTGTAATCATACAGTTTTCTAACGGAGGTGCACAATTTAATGCAGGGAAAGGTTTATCAAACGAAAACCAAAAAGCTGCCATTGCTGGTGGAATTGCTGGTGCAAAACATATTCATGAATTAGCTGTTGCATACGGAGTTCCTGTTATTTTACATACAGACCACTGTGCAAAAAGTTTATTACCTTGGATTGACGGATTATTAGATGCTTCTGAAAAACATTTTGAAGAAACTGGTAAACCTTTATATAGTTCTCACATGATTGATTTATCTGAAGAACCAATTGAAGAAAATATAGAAATTTGTAAAACATACTTAGCTAGAATGGCTAAAATGGGTATGACTTTAGAAATTGAATTAGGTATTACTGGCGGTGAAGAAGACGGTGTAGATAATTCTGATGTTGATGTGTCTAAATTATACACACAACCAGAAGAAGTTGCGTATGCATATGAAGAGTTATTAAAAGTTTCTCCTCAATTTACAATTGCTGCAGCTTTTGGAAATGTACACGGAGTTTACAAACCAGGAAACGTAAAATTAACGCCAAAAATTTTAAGAAACTCTCAAGAGTTTATCACTAAAAAATATGGCGTTGAAGAAAATCATATAGATTTTGTATTTCATGGAGGTTCTGGTTCTACTGTTGAAGAAATTAGAGAAGCTATTGGATATGGAGTTATTAAAATGAATATCGATACTGATTTACAATTTGCTTTTGCAGAAGGAATTAGAGATTACATGCAAGAAAAAGCACCTTATTTAGCAACTCAAATTGGGAATCCAGAAGGAGCAGAACAACCTAACAAGAAATACTATGATCCAAGAAAATGGATGCGTTTAGGAGAAGAAACTTTTATTACAAGATTAAAACAAGCGTTTACAGATTTAAATAATGTAGATACATTATAAAATACTAAACACCTATATAAAAAGGCATTTTGAAATATTTCAAAATGCCTTTTTTTTCTGCTATAAAATGAAGCTCTAAAAAGAATCTATCAAAGAAAATTAATAGTTCACAAAAATCTTTTACATTTGTAACTTACTTTCTTACAATTTAGAAGGCAAAACAAACATCAATAATAAAATAAACTAACTATGACTGCTGCTTGGTTTAAACGTAAAGACAAAGGAATTCAAACTCCTACAGAAGAAAAAAAAGACACTCCGAAAGGACTTTGGTATAAAACTCCTAGTGGAAAAATTATAGACACAGAAGAGTTAAAAAAGAACTTATATGTTAGTCCAGAAGATGGATACCATGTTAGAATAGGTAGTAAAGAATATTTCGAACTATTTTTTGATAACAACAAATTTGTAGAATTAGACCCAAATCTAACTTCTAAAGATCCATTAAAGTTTGAAGACACTAAAAAATACCCAGAAAGATTAAAAGCTGTACAAGAAAAGACAAAATTAAAAGACGCCGTTAGAACAGCTGTAGGTAAATCTTTAGGAAAAGATTTAGTAGTGGCTGCAATGGACTTTGCTTTTATTGGTGGATCGATGGGTTCTGTAGTAGGAGAAAAAATTGCAAGAGCAATCAACTATTCTATAGAAAACAAGATTCCATTTTTAATGATTTCTAAATCTGGAGGAGCAAGAATGATGGAAGCATCACTTTCTTTAATGCAATTAGTAAAAACATCTGCTAAATTAGCACAATTAGCAAACGCTAAAATTCCATATATTTCTCTTTGTACAGATCCAACAACTGGTGGTACAACTGCTTCTTATGCCATGTTAGGCGATATTAATATTGCAGAACCAAACGCATTAATTGCTTTTGCAGGACCAAGAGTTGTAAAAGATACCACTGGAAAAGATTTACCCGAAGGATTTCAAAAATCAGAATTTGTATTAGAACATGGTTTCTTAGATGCAATTTATGAAAGAAAAGAACTAAAAAAACAAGTAAATTTATATATTGATTTAATTCAGAATTTACCAATTAGAGCTTAATAAAAAAAGCCAGCGACTGCTGGCTTTTTTCTATTCTTTTAGTAATAATTCTATTTCATCTTTTAAAGAGTTCACAAAAAGATTATCTTCTCCTAAAGCAGGGTATCCATTATATCTAACTTTCCCATTCTTTAAAATTATTAAATGAGGATACTTATCAAATCCAAGTTGTTTAGGAATAGTATCTGAGTCTGAATACAAAACAGGAAATTGATAATTATATTTTTCAATCATAGACTTAGCATAACCCGTAGCATCTCTTTTATGAGGAATATTAACTGCATATATTAATACCTTAGAATTGTCTTTATAATTTAAATACAATTTGTCATAATCAGGAAACTTTTTAAAACACACACCACACCTTGTTGTCCAATAATCTAATACTATAACTTTATTTTGAATTGTATCTAACCTTATTTCATCATTTCTGTTAGAAGTAAATAACATAACTGGAGAAGCATTCATTTTATAAGCATTAAAGTTTGCCATATAATACCACAGATTAACAAAACCGTACAATCCAATAAAAAGTAAAATAAAAGGGTATACTATTTTTAATAAGTAAGATTTATTTCTTAAATAAAATCCCAATAAAAAGGTAAGAGGTGTAAAAATAATATAGATAATTACAGTATTTAATTCAGAGTCTGGAAGGAATAAATGTATAATCCAAATTATTAATAAAGGTAAAAACGAAGCTATTACATTTTTATAGGTCAGATACATGCTAGCTATAAAAGCTGTTATCATAAAAACTGGAAAAATAATTTTCTGTGTTTCAAAAAAATAAACGCATAAAATGTATATACCAGTTACCAAACCTCCATTAAATAGTGTTTTTTTTATCATAATAGCAGTTATTTTATTGGTTTAAAAATATACTATATACTAAGTATTCATAGCATTTATAAAAACTTTCAGGACAACAACAATAATATTAATAATAACTACCTAATCTTTAAGGAAAAAATCATGAAAAGTTATTTATATTTCTCAATTCATATTTCCATAAATCTAAGAAATTAATTCTATATTTGCACCTTCAATGCAAAGCGTATTGAAATACATAAAAATCATTTAAATAATATTGGCATGTACTTAACTAAAGAAGTAAAAGAAAGCATCTTCGAAAAACACGGTAAAGGTAAAAACGATACTGGTACTTCAGAAGGGCAAATTGCGTTATTCACACACAGAATTAACCACTTAACAGAGCATTTAAAAAGAAATCGTAAAGATTTTAACACTGAGCGTTCTTTAGTAATGATGGTTGGTAAGCGTAGAAGATTATTAGATTATCTTAAGAAATCTGAAATCAATAGATATCGTGCAATTATTCAAGAATTAGGAATTAGAAAATAATTCTCACAAAAAAAGAGGCTCTATAAACGTGCCTCTTTTTTATTACGACAAATTCTTGCAGCTTATAGCTACAAAATAGTAAATTTGTCTTTCTCATGAAAATGGGAGCCTAAAAAGTATTTAATTCTGCCTAACTAACAGAAAATTAATAAAAAAATCAAAAGTCTTAACAAAACTTTTGTATTTCCATTGCAACAACAAACAACAACACAACAACACAAAAATTAGTAATTAAAATTTAGAATTCATTTATGATTCCAAAAGTATTTAGAGAGGTTATAGACCTTGGAGATGGAAGAACCATTTCTTTAGAAACCGGTAAATTAGCAAAACAAGCACACGGTTCTGTTGTTGTTCAAATGGGAAAAGCAATGTTATTATGTACAGTAGTTTCTAACTACAAACAATCTGACGTTGATTTTTTACCACTTACAGTAGATTATAGAGAAAAATTTGCAGCTGCAGGACGTTATCCTGGGGGATTCTTTAAAAGAGAAGCAAGACCAAGTGATGGAGAAGTATTAACAATGCGTTTAGTAGACCGTGTTTTACGTCCATTATTCCCAAAAGATTACCACGCAGAAACGCAAATTATGATTCAATTAATGTCTCATGATGAAGACGTAATGCCAGATGCATTAGCAGGTTTAGCTGCATCAGCAGTTATTCAATTATCAGACATTCCTTTTGAAACTCCAATTTCTGAAGCTAGAGTTGGTAGAATTAACGGCCAATTTATCATCAATCCAAACAGAGCGCAATTAGCTGAATCTGATATTGATATGATGATTGGTGCTTCTGCAGATTCAGTAATGATGGTAGAAGGTGAAATGGATGAAATTTCTGAAGAAGAAATGGCAGA
>JANQTQ010000288.1 GCA_030731625.1 Polaribacter sp.
CCGCTGGATGTTCATTAATTGCATCTTCAATAGGTGCAGTTCCTAAATTATGACCAGATACAATAATTACATCATCTACTCTACCTGTAATTCTGTAGTAACCAACTTCATCTCGTAGCGCTCCATCACCCGTAAAATACATATTATTAAAAGTTGAAAAATAAGTGTCTTTATAACGTTGGTGATTTCCCCAAATGGTTCTGGCAATACTTGGCCAAGGAAACTTGATACACAATCGACCTTCAACTTGATTGCCTTTTAATTCTACTCCGTTTTCATCCATCAAACAAGGCTGAATACCTATAAAAGGTAAGGTTGCATAGGTTGGTTTTGTTGGTGTTACATACGGAATTGGAGTGATCATAATTCCACCTGTTTCTGTTTGCCACCAAGAATCTATAATCGGACTTTTACTTTTTCCGATGTTATCATTATACCAGTGCCAAGCTTCTTCGTTAATTGGCTCGCCCACAGAACCCAATACTTTAAGTGATGACAAATCGTATTTTTCAACAAATTCGGTTCCTTGTTTTGCCAAAGCTCTAATGGCAGTTGGTGCTGTATAAAACTGATTTACTTTATGCTTTTCTACTATTTCCCAAAAGCGACCAAAATCTGGATAACTCGGCACTCCTTCAAATAAAACTGTTGTTGCGCCATTTGCTAAAGGACCATAAACGATGTAAGAATGTCCTGTAATCCAACCAATATCTGCAGTACACCAATACACGTCATTTTCTCTATATTGAAAGGCATTTTTAAATGTGTACGCTGTATAAACCATATAACCTCCAGTGGTGTGAACCATTCCTTTTGGTTTTCCTGTAGAACCAGATGTATATAAAATAAACAATGGATCTTCTGCATCCATAATTTCTGCTTTACATTCTTTAGAAGCTTCATCTAACAACGGTTGTAACCATTTATCACGACCTTCTTTCATTACTACAGGCGAATTTGTTCTTTTTACTACTAAAACAGTGTCTACACCGTCACAAGTTTCTAAAGCTTCATCTACAATTCCTTTTAAGTCTATGCTTTTTGCACCTCTATAAGAACCATCCGAAGTAATTACCATTTTACAATCGCAGTCATTAATTCTTGTAGATAAAGCCGTAGCAGAGAATCCTGCAAAAACAACAGAATGTATTGCACCTATTCTAGCACATGCCAACAAAGAAATTGCCAATTCTGGAATCATAGGAACATAAATACAAACCCGATCTCCTTTTTTGATTCCTTGTTCTTTTAAAACATTTGCAAATTGATTTACTCGCTGATGCAACTGCGTATATGTGATATGTTCTGCAGATTCATCTGGGTTATTCGGTTCAAAAAGTATGGCAGTTTTATCGCCTCTCGTTGCTAAATGTCTGTCTATACAATTTTCTGTAATGTTTAATTTTGCGCCTTCAAACCATCGTACTTCTGGTTTAGAAAAATCCCAATCTAAAACAGAATCCCACTTTTTACGCCAAAGAAAGTGTTCTTCTGCTATTTCTTCCCAAAAACTTTCTGGATTTCTGACCGATTTACGATAAACTTGATAATATTCTTCTAAATGTTTGATGTGATAATTACTCATTTTTAATTGATTTAATATTATTTATAAATCCCAATATTTTGGGCTTGATATACTGATCTTATTTCTGCTATGATGCTGATATCATCTATAGTAGAAGGGATATTGTATTGCTGTTCATCTGCTATATCTCGCAACAATTTACGAAGAATTTTTCCACTTCGCGTTTTTGGTAATCGCTGTACAACTAGCACGTCTCTAAATGATGCTACTGCGCCAATTTCATGCCTAACATCTTGTATAATTTCTTTTTGAATGGTTTGTTCATTTAATCCTACGTCAGATTTTAAAACAATTAATCCCAAAGGTTTTTGTCCTTTTAAATCGCAATGCACACCAAAAACGGCACATTCTGCCACTAATTTATGAGATGCC
Source organism: Polaribacter sp. (assembly GCA_030731625.1). Taxonomy (GTDB): domain Bacteria; phylum Bacteroidota; class Bacteroidia; order Flavobacteriales; family Flavobacteriaceae; genus Polaribacter. The sequence continues at coordinate 1,958 of JANQTQ010000288.1, forward strand.
ACAATTTCTTCCATTTCTGCGGTTGATAATCGATGACCCGCAACGTTAATGATATCATCTACTCTACCTGTTATAAAAACATAGCCATCTTCATCTTTATAACCTCCATCTCCAGAAAAATAATATCCCGGAAAACGGTTTAAATAACCAAATTTAAAACGATCTGGATTTCCCCATAAATTCGTTAATGTTCCGGGTGGTAAAGGTAATTTTACGGCAACAAAACCTTCTACACCTGCAGCAACTTCATGCCCTTCTTCATTTAAAACTTGAATGTCATAACCGCAAACAGGAACACCAGCAGAACCAGGTCTTACGGGTTGTAATTCTACCCCAACCATATTTGCAACCATTGGCCAACCACTTTCTGTTTGCCACCAATGATCTATTACAGGAACTTTTAGTTTTTCTTCTGTCCACGTTAATGTAGCCACATCGCAACGCTCACCGGCTAAAAACTGATGTTTTAAACAAGAAATATCAAATTGCTGAATCATTTCTCCTTCAGGATCTTCTTTTTTAATCGCTCTAATTGCTGTTGGCGCTGTAAACATCACTTTTACATCATGTTCGCTAATTACGCGCCAAAAAGTTGAAGCATCCGGAGTTTTTATTGGTTTTCCTTCAAATAAAATAGTTGTATTTCTATTTAATAAAGGACCATAAACAATATAACTATGGCCAACAACCCAACCAACATCACTAGCTGCCCAAAATGTTTCGCCTTCATCTAAACCATAAATATATTTCATAGAAAACTTTAAAGCCGTTGCATAACCGCCTGTATCTCTAATGATTCCTTTTGGAGTTCCTGTTGTTCCTGATGTATATAAAATATAAGACGGATGTGTAGATTCTAAAGAAACAGCTGCTACAGATGGCGATTTTTCTACTAAATCTATATAATCTATATCATAGTCTTTTTTAGGGATTTCTACTCCTAATTCTCGATCAAAAACAATCACATTTGTTGGTTTATAATCCGCTTTAGCGATTGCTTCATCAACAAAAGGTTTATAAGGAATAATTTTTTCTATTTCTACTCCGTTGGATGCTGTAATAATTGCTTTTGGTTTGCAATCATTTATTCTGATAGCCAACTCGTGCGGCGCAAATCCGCCAAAAACAACCGAATGAATAACACCAATTCTAACACAAGCCAACATTGCATAGAGTGCTTGCGGAATCATTGGCATGTAAATAATACACGTATCGCCTTTTTTTAATCCTAAAGATTGTAAACCGCCAGCAAGTTTAGAAACTTGGTAATGCAACTTATTAAAGGTAATATGTTGTTTTGTGTTGGTTACCGGCGAATCGAAAATAATTGCATTTTGAGTTCCGAAACCATCCTTTATATGTTTATCAATACAGAGATAACTTAAATTAAGTTGTCCGTCTTCAAACCACTGATTATAGTTGAATTTATCATCAGATACAATGATATCTGGTGCTTTAAACCAATCTAATTGCAGCGCCTGATTTTTCCAGAATTTAGCTGGATGCTGAATGCTTTCTTGGTAAAGATCGTGATAATTCATGATTTTACTTTTTTAGAATTCAATAAGCCAAACCAATTAGGATTTAGGATTTTGAGTTTTATAAGCGCCCAAATGATAGCTAAGAAACAAAGCCCAAAAACTAAAGATAGTATGGGATCTATATTTCTTGTGCTTTCGAACTTAAACCGAATAAACAAGGTAATAACTACATAGATACTTATAAAAATATCTGATGTAAGCGAATTTAGTTGAAATTTCATGTCTTTAAACTTTAATTAAACATTGTTTGTTTGCACACAAAATCAATATTTAATAGCGGTAAAAGACTATTTTACTCTAAAAGTTCCAATATTTCTGAAACTATTTTTTTTACTGAAAAAGGTTTTGTTAAATATTTATCTGCTCCTAATTTTAAACCCTTTTCAATATCCGAAGCTTTATTTTTTGCAGTTAAAAAAACCACTTTTGTGTCTTTTAAACTGTCTGTATTTTTTATTTGTGTTAACGTTTGATAACCGTCTACATTTGGCATCATAATATCTAACAAAACTACGTTAGGAATTTGATGTTTTAAGATCTCTAACGCTTCACTACCATCTCTTGCAATAAATACTTCAAAATCTTGTTTTTTAAAAGTATATTCTAAAGACATTACAATGTTTGGCTCGTCATCTACAATTAAAATTTTCTTCCTCATATATTAAGCACACAATTTACTTAAAAGGTATGGTAAAAACAAATGTTGCGCCACTTTTTACATCTTTTTTTGCCCAAATTTTTCCGTGATGTTTTTCCACTATTTGTTTCGTAATCGCTAAGCCTAATCCGCTGCCTTGCGGCTTAATGGTATTTTGGTGTTTAGACTGATAAAATTTATCAAAAATATAATCGAAATCTTCGGACGGAATCCCTTTACCATTATCGGAAATAGAGATTTCTATTCGTTCGTTTCCCAATCGAAAATCTATTTCTATTATCCCAATTTCTGGTGCACAGAACTTAATTGAATTCGATATTAAATTCGTAAATACTTGCAGTATTCGATCTTCATCATAATTTGTTTTAAAAGAATGCGTGTTTTTATTGCGGATTTCAACTCCTTTTTTTGCTGCAATTTGAGACAAACTGCCTAAAACCTTTTGAATCGTTTTTTGTAAATCGTTGTATTGTAAATCTAAATTTAATCTTCCTGTTTCTAGTTTTTCAAAATCTAAAATATTATGAATCAATCTCCCTAAACGTTCTGAATCTTGAAGGATATTTTTTAAAAACTGAGCTCTCATTTCTTTTGGCATCTCATCTTCTTCATCCATCAATAACTCTGTGGCTGCACGAATTCCCGTAATTGGCGTTTTTATTTCGTGCGCAACGGTATCTAAAAACTCATCTTTTTGTTTATCTTTTGATATCAACTCTTCATTTGCATCTTTTAATTTTGATGATAATTGAGATAATTCATTAGATTTTTCTAACAAAACCTTATTACTAACAATATTTTCTTTAGACTCTTCTAAGATTTTTAAAACCTCTACCAAACTAATTTGTTCCTCTTTTACGACACTAGAAATTAATATTTTGGCGGAAGCAGAACCAATACTTCCTGTTAATAATTTTTCAGAAAAATTGATTAATCGAGCATCTGCTAACTGCGTATCTAAAGGCATTTTATATTTAGTGAAAAATATTTTAAGTGCACGGGCTGCTCTATGTTCTCCTAAAAAACGAACTAATACATTTTTAATATCAGAAACATACGCTTCGCCTTTCCAAACTAACGCATTATCTTGAAGCGACGTAAAATTTGAACTATCTACAAACATTTCTGCATAGTTCCGCTCTCTATAATTTCCTCTAGAGGTTAACGAAAACACTAAATAACTCATGATATTAAAAGACATACTCCAGAAAAACGCATGCGCTGGCGGACTTAAAAAATTAACCCCAAACAATGCATAGGGTTTTAGGGCCGGAATATGAAATAAACCATATTTTATAAAATCATCTGTACCTGTATAAGCTTGCAGAGTAAATGGCAAAACCAATGTATAAATACTAATACAAAACCCAATGATCATCCCTGTAATTGCTGCTTTTGATGAACCTCGATTCCAAAATAAACCAATAAAAAACGAAGGTCCTAGTTGGGCAATAATTACAAAAGATATTAAACCAATAGCATATAAAGAAAGCTCTTTTGAAAACGAAACATAAAAGAAATACGCAGAAATGATAATTGTAAAAATAGAAATTCGACGAATATTTTTAATATATTTAGAATTTCTATCAGGTTGATTTTTTATAAACTTTTCTAAAAATCCGTAGGGAATAATTAAGTTGTTACTAACCATCGTTGATAACGCTAACGTAGAAACAACCACCATTGATATGACTGCAGAAAATCCGCCTAAAAAAACAAGCGTGGCTAAAAACGAATTCCCACTTTTTAATGGAAGTAACAAAGAATAATATTCTGCATTCTCTGAGGATCCAAAAGTAATTTTTCCTGCCCAAGCTATAAAAATTACAAAAATATTAAATAAAAATAAATACAACGGAAACAACCAAATGGCTTGCTTTAAATGTTTTTCTCTATTATTTTCTAAAACTGAAACCTGAAACTGTCTTGGTAATAAAAAAACAGACATAAAAGATAATGCAATCATAAAAAACCAATTGAAACCATCTTCCACTCCGCTTAATGTCGTAAGCTCTCCAAAATCTTCTGTTATTGAAATTTTGTTATAAATATCTTCAGTTCCGTTAAATAAATAGAACGTAATATATACACCAATAATTAAAAAAAAGACCAACTTTAAAATCGATTCAAAAGCTACGGATGCAATAATACCTTTATGTTTTTCGGACGCATCAGTATTTTGTGTTCCAAAAAAAGCTGCGAAAATTGCTAATAAAAGTGCTACGTAAAAAGTAGAATCGTCAACGATGGATATTGAAACATAACTTGTTTCATCAGACATAATTTCAAAGGTTTCAGAAACGGCTTTTAGTTGCAAGGAAATGTAAGGCAATGTGCCGAAAAGACAAATAATAGTAACCAAAGCCCCAAGAAATCTATTATTTCCGTATCGTAAAGAAATAAAATCCGCTATCGATGAAATTTTATGTTGATTGGATATTTTAATAATTTTTCGAAGTAACAAAATCCATAAAGGAGCTGCGATTACTGGTCCTAAATAAATTGGTAAAAAATCAATTCCTGAATTAGCGGCAATCCCTACACTACCATAATAAGTCCATGCAGAACAAAAAACTGCTAAAGACAGCGTATATATATAAGGATTATTTACCCATTTGCTTTGCTTCTTTCTTTCGCCAAGAAAAGCAATAAAAAATAACACCGCCAAGTAAAAAACAATGATTATGATAAGTGTAAAATTATTCATAATGACGATTTAAAATGATATATGAAATAATAATAGATGCTAACCAAATGGAAAATATTGAAAAATAAAAAGTAGGAATTCCATAAATTGCCCCTTTAAAATTAAAAACCAATACAAAGGGTATATTAAAAATTAAAAGCAAACCTATTGATAATACAATTAACTTCTGCTCGTGTCTTTTTTTCATAGGTATCCTTTAATTCCTAAAAATAATAAAAAAATCAGTATTACAGATTGTAATACTGATTTCTAATTCATAATTATCAGCCTAGGCTAAAAATTTATTGTTTTTAATGACTTGAAGCTTCTCCTGCTCCTGAAGGTATTCTAATACTTTCTACCATATCTTGAACATCTTGCGGTGGTGCAGGTGTTAATCTAGAAACCACAACAGAAACTACAATATTTACACACATGGCAATCGTACCAAAACCTTCTGGAGAGGTGCCAAACCACCAATCTTTTTCTGTTCCGCCACCAAACATATCTAGTTTAAATTTCATCATATAAAACAACATCAAAATAATACCTATTACCATACCAGAAATGGCTCCTTCACTATTCATACGTTTATCAAAAATTCCTAAAATAATAGCAGGAAAAAAAGATGCTGCAGCCAACCCAAATGCCAAAGCAACTACTGCGGCGACAAAACCTGGCGGATTAATTCCGAAATAACCAGCAATTAAAATTGCCACAAAAATTGCAATTCTTGCTGCTCTTAACTCTGCTTTATCAGAAATATCTGGCTTAATTTGTTTTTTAATTAAATCATGAGAAACAGAGGTTGAAATTACTAATAATAAACCTGCTGCAGTAGATAAAGCAGCTGCCAACCCACCTGCTGCAACTAAACCAATTACCCAATTTGGCAAGTTTGCAATTTCTGGATTTGCCAAAACCATGATATCTCTATCTACATATAATTCATTTTTAGCAGCTGCGCTTGCGTTTGAAATCATTCGCTCGCCATGTGTACCTCGAGTTTCTGTAAATATTGGTTTTTTACCATCTAATGCATTTCCGGCAACATATTGTATTTTACCATCTCCATTTTTATCAGTCCAAGAAATTAATCCAGTATCTTCCCAATTTTTAAACCACTGAGGAATGTTTGCATATTCTTTTTCACTAACCGTTTCAATTAAATTGGTTCTAGAAAAAACTGCAATTGCTGGCGCTGTAGTATATAAAATAGCAATTAAAAGTAATGCATATCCTGCAGATTTACGAGCATCTTTCACTTTAGGTACTGTGAAAAAACGCACAATTACATGAGGCAAACCTGCTGTACCTGTCATTAAAGCTAAGGTAATTGCAAAAACATCCCAAGTACTTTTTGTTCCGCTTGTGTATTCATTAAAACCAAGTTGTGTATGCAATGCATCTAGTTTATCAAGCAGAAAAACACCGCCTTCAACTTTACCTCCCATTCCCATTTGCGGAATGATATTACCCGTCATTTGTAATGAGATAAAAAAAGCAGGCACCATAAAAGCAAAGATTAAAACGCAATATTGTGCTACTTGAGTGTAAGTGATTCCTTTCATCCCTCCTAATAAAGAAAAAATTAGAACAACTGTCATTCCTATAAGAACCCCAATATTAATGTCTACTTGTAAAAATTGAGAAAAAACAATTCCTACTCCTCTCATTTGACCAGCAACGTATGTAAAAGACACGATTAATGCACAAAAAACAGCTACCGTTCTTGCTGTGTTAGAATAATATCTATC
>JANQTQ010000289.1 GCA_030731625.1 Polaribacter sp.
TTTTTAAAATTATGAATTTACTTTATCAAAACGAAAACTCAAAAATTTATTTTTTTTACCCTATTTTTACTATCGAATTTAATTTTTATACATGGGTTTTTTTAAGAAAATTGACAAAGTATTTACATCAGCAGAAAAATTTAATCTGATGGAAAGAAATGAAGTAGACATTCAAATTGAAGAAAATATTAAACAAGCTGGAATCAATAAGTTTGCTGCATCTGATTATGGTGATTTATATCTAAGAGTGAACGAATTAGGAGGCTTTTTAATTTTGGAAACAATTATGGTGAGTGCTACTGATTTGAAAAGTAAAAAAGGAACCATTATTAGTTTTATAAAAGGAAATGAGATTTTAAAATTAGAATCTGATGAAAATAAGATTGAATCAGACTTTTCTAGTGCGGTAAATAAATCGATTACTAAAATTGATTATAACATCACTACAAAAGAAGCAGAAAATTTTAAAGAAGATAAATATGATTCAGTTCGCTTTGAAATCAACGGAAACAAAATTTTATTTGCTGTTCTAAAATCATAAATATTGAAATTGTCATTCTCTATAATCATCCCAGTTTACAATCGTCCAAATGAACTAGACGAGTTATTAGAAAGTCTCACAAAACAAGATTTTAATGATGATTTTGAAATTTTAGTTATAGAAGATGGCTCAACTCAAAAAAGTGATTTAATTGTTGATACGTATAAAACTCAACTCAATTTAAAATATTTTTTTAAAGAAAATACTGGAGCAGGAGCAAGCCGTAATTTCGGAATGCAAGAAGCCACAGGGAACTATTTTATTATTCTTGATTCTGATGTTATTGTTCCTCATCAATATTTATCAGAAGTGAAAAAGGCATTAGAAAATAATTTTACAGATGCTTTTGGAGGGCCAGATGCAGCACATAAAAGTTTTACGGCTTTACAAAAAGCTATAAATTATTCTATGACTTCCGTTTTAACAACTGGAGGAATTCGTGGTAAGAAAAAATCTGTTGGCAAGTTTCAACCAAGAAGTTTTAATTTTGGATTGTCTAAAGTCGCTTTTGCTAAAACAAATGGTTTTTCTGATTTAAAAATAGGCGAAGATATCGATTTAACGTTTCGTTTATGGCAAAATGGATTCGATACTCAGTTGATAGAAAAAGCTTTTGTCTATCATAAAAGAAGAAGTAGTATTCAGCAATTTTTTAATCAAACATTTGCTTTTGGAGCAGGAAGACCAAAATTGAATAAGCGATATCCAGGAACTGCAAAACTAACTTATTGGTTTCCTAGTGTATTTATATTAGGAATTGCATTCAGTTTTATTTTATCTTTTTTTAGTTACAATGAACTTTTTCATTTCTACGGATTTTATTTTTTGCTACTTTTCATAGATTCCTTATATCAGAATAAAAATATACAAGTTGCTTTTTTAAGTATGATTACCTCTTTTACACAGTTTTTAGGTTATGGTTTGGGCTTTTTACAATCTTGGATTTTTATTAAAAAGTAATATTTTTTAATTTTTGTTATTAGTTGTAATTGTTTTGAGTGCGTAAATAAATAATATGTACAATTGAATTTTTGTGTTCTTAAATCGTAATACTTTTGTTTATAGTTCTAATTCTATAGAATTAGTTTTATAGTGCAAAAATCACTTCTATTATTGCTCAATAAAACCGAAAATTCTCTTTAAATTTAGGAAAAGAATAATATATTTGTCAATTAACTTAAATAATAAATGTGCTTTTTTTTAGAAGTGCATATTATTTTAAATAAGTATTGGGTTATAATCAGACCCATCCTCCAACAAAAAAAAATGAAATGAAAGAATTCCAAGGATATAATCAAGAGTTTACTTTTGATAATTCTGATAAAATAGACATTAGACAAGAAATTGACAAATACCGAGTCTATTGGATGTGGTTTGTGATAGGTGTATTTGTAGCACTTTTTACTGCTTATTTTTACGTGAAATTTACACCACCACAGTATAGTGCTTCAGCATTTATAATGATAAAAGACAACTTAAAGTCTGGTATTTCAGAAGAATTAAAGGCCGTTGCAGATTTAGGTATTGTGGGTACAGGTTCAACTAATAATCCAGAAAACGAGATTTTCATTATAAAATCAAGAAAAATTGTTGGTTTAATGGTAGATTCTCTAAACCTAAATATTAGTTATTTTCAAGAAGGACGTGTAAATACTGTAGAAACCTATTCTAATAGTAGTATAAAATTGAATTTTATACATAAAGATGCTTTATATCAATCTCTTGATACAGCATTTGTGGTTTCTTTTTTAGATAAGGATAAGTTACAAATAAAAGATACTGAAGGAGCCGTTTTAAATAATATACATTTTAATGAAATTATAGAAAGTAAAGAACTAGGGAGTTTTAAAATTATTAAAAATAGTTTACATAAAAATGTTACTAACGACCTACAAGATGTTTTGGTTGTTATCAAACCAAGAAAAAGAGTAATTAGTGAATATGCATCAAGAATACAAATTACAAGTATAAGTGATAACTCTAGTATCTTACATTTAAATGTTATAGATCCCAACAAAATAAAAGCAGAACATATTTTAGATGAGTTGATAAGGCAATACAATTTGGATGCAGTAACTGATAAAAATATTGTTTCAAACAAAACAAAAGATTTTATAGATGATAGATTAAATAGTGTTGGGCTAGAATTAGGATTAATTCAAGACAGTTTAAAAGACTATAAAACTGAATTTGGTATTTCTGGATATTCTAAAGAAGCTGAGTTGGCAATCACATCAATTTCAGAAAGGGATGCTATTATAATTCAATTAGAGACAAAATTAAATTTAATTAATTGGGCACAGCAATTAGTAGCTAAACAATCTGTAGAAGATGAAATATTTCCAACAAATTTAGGTTTTTCTGATGAAAATAATTCACAATCTATAAATGTCATTAATCAATTAATCATAGAAAAGCATAAGTTACAGGAAACAGTTGGAGATAAAAACCCAAATTTAATTGCTTTAGAAAATCAAATTAAAGTATTAAAAGAAAACTTAAAACAAAACTTTAATAATTTAAAAGTATCAACTGAGATTCAGTTAAAGAGAGCAAAAGGGGAATCAAAAATAGGACAAGACAAAGTAACTCAAATTCCTTCTATAGAAAGAGGAATGATTGATATTCAAAGGCAAAAAATTATTTACTCAGAATTGTACTCTTATTTATTGAAAAAGAAAGAGGAAATAGCTATTTCATTGGCGGTTACTGTGCCAAATGCGAAGATTATTGATGTTGCTTTTGGTTCAGACAATCCAGTATCTCCAAATAAAAAAATCATCTATTTAATTGCAATAGTGGTAGGATTGTTATTTCCTTTTATATTAATTTATATAAAAATGCTCTTAGATACTAAATTTCATAATAGAAAAGATATAGAAGATATTCTAAGCATTCCTTACCTAGGCGATATTCCACATTCTGAATATGTAGACAAAGTAATTGTTAAAAAAGATACGAGAACAAGCACAGCAGAAGCGTTTAGAATTTTAAGAACAAACTTAAATTTCATGTTGCCAAAAACAAGTGAAGATTCAATAGGCAAAGTACTGTTTTTAACATCAACAATTTCTGGAGAAGGTAAATCTTTTGCTTCTATAAACTTGGCTGCAACATTGGCTTTAACAAATAAAAAAGTATTGCTACTTGGTTTAGATTTAAGAGCTCCTAAAATTACTGAATACCTTGGTATTCCTGATCGAAAAGGAGTTACCAATTATATATTAGACGATACGTTAACTGTAAATGATTTAAAGTTTACAATTCCAGAGATAGAAAATGTAGATATTATTTCTTCGGGTTTAATTCCGCCAAACCCTTCGGAATTACTTTCTAATGATAGAGTTAAAGAACTATTTAAAATTGTAAAAAATGACTACGATTTTATAATTGCAGATACAGCTCCTATAAGTTTAGTTACAGATACTTTGTTAATTGCTAGTTTTGCAGATCTATTTCTGTACGTGGCTAGAGCAAACTTTTTAGATAAGAAAATGCTTATTGTTCCTAAAAAGCTTTATGAAGAAAAGAAATTACCTAATATGGCAATAGTATTAAATGATACCGATTCAGAAAAAGGTTATGGATACGGTTATTGATATATTCAAAACAAGAAAAAGCCTTTATATAAAAGACTTTTTGGCTTGTCGTAGTAATTTAATTTACACTATTTTTTTTAAATTTAGAATGATATATTAAATCGAATTCAGTGTTTTTATTTTTAAATCATCCAAAGATTTAGCTTTTGTTTTAAAGAAAATTGTTTTGGTTTCATTTGGTAATAAATCAAAAAAGTTATCAGAAAAATGACCTTTGTTGTTTGTAAATAAAAATACATCTTTTTGTAAAACAGTACTTTTTATTGTAATTGAAAATCCGCTTTCTAGTTTTATAATTTCTTTATCAATTTCACCTTTTGGTAATACTAATTCTTTTGGTTTTACAAAGTAGAAATACGATTTTTGATTGTTAAATTCGGTTACTAAAACGGCAGCTTTTTTATCAATATTTTTCTTAGAAATACGATAATATTCTTTACTGCTATTTTCTAAAACTTTAATTTTTAAAGAGTCAGATTTTATTTCTTTGCCATAAAAATCAAGTATTTTTATTTTTAAATTTCCCTCAATATTTTCAAAAGTGTCGTTTATAATAAATGTTTTTAATTCTTCTTTATCAATAATTGATGAAATAAGAATATTTTCATAGGCTTTTTTAGCTTTGTATTGTAAAGCTTTCCAATTTCCAAAATTATCAATACTAGACCAAGAAATTGAAGGCCAGCAATCGTTTAATTGCCAATATAAAGTACCCATGTTTCTAGGTTTTGCTCTTCTGTGGGCTTCAATGCCCATAACGATTCCTTTTGCTTGTAATAATTGACTTACATATACATAATCCTCATCATTTGATGGTTTTTTATAATCGCGATCCATGTATTCGTCAATCAATCTAAAACCTTTAACATGTTTTTGATGTGCTTTTACTGCATCAGTTTGCAAGTTAATGGTATCGTTTTGATTGATGTATTTTAAGGTTTCATAACTTGGAAATGCTTGAAAACCAAATTCGCTCATAAATCTAGGAACTCTCTTTTCTAAATATTCAAAATTATACTCATCATGCCAAACCCACCAATCATGCGCATCGCCCTCTAATTCATATAACGGATTTCCGCGTCCGTATTTTGGAGAAGTTTCCCAATAATCGGTTTCACTAAATTTTGATACTATTTTAGGTAAAATATCATCAAACACTTTTAAATAATCATTCCAAATTTCTTTTTTCTCTTTTTTAGACCTATTTTCTTGCCATCCCCATCGATCCCAGGCTTCTGAGTTTTCGTTATTTCCGCACCATAAAGCAATTGAGGTATGGTTTCTTAACCTAATCACTTGCTGTTCTGCTTCTTCTTTTACATTATTTAAGAAGGCTTCATCACCAGGATACATGGCACAAGCAAACATAAAATCTTGCCAAACTAGAATTCCTTTTTCATCACATAAATCATAAAAAATATCATTTTCATAAATTCCACCTCCCCAAACACGTAACATATTCATGTTAGAATCTACCACATCCGAAAGGATTTTTTCGTAATGACTATTAGTTACTTTGTTCTGAAAACTATTTTGCGGAATATAATTTGAACCTTTTGCATATACCGGTTTTCCATTCAATTCAAAGTAAAAAGATTGACCAATACTGTCTTTTTCAGCAATTAATTTGATAGTTCTAATTCCTTTTTTTATTGATTTTTCATCCTTTATTTGATGATCTGCAATCAATTGAAAATTAAATTGATATAAATAAGGATCTCCTAAATTATGTGTCCACCATAATTTTGGGTTTTCGATTTCTAAATGGATGCTGTAGGTATGTGTTCCCTTTTTAAGTCTTATTTTCTTTATAGTTTCCAATCCATCAATATTGATTTTTATTTCTGATGGCACTCTTTTTTCAATATTTAAATCTTCATTACACGTAATCTTAACTTCTGCTACTAAGGTTACTTTTTTAGCTGATAATTTTTTTTGACGAATAAAAATATCATCAATTATAGCATCATTCCATGCTTTAATAGAAACATTTTTCCAAACACCAGATGTGTTTAGTTTTGGTCCCCAATCCCAACCATATTGAAACTGTGCTTTTCGTGTAAAAATGCGTTTTCCTTCTGGTAATTTATACGGATTTTTACTTTCTGAAACTGTTTCTTTTTCATCCGTATTGGTAAATATAATTTTGATTTTATTTTCTTTTTTAGCTATTTTTTTGATATTATAATTTAGCTCAATAAAAGCATTATTACTTTCTCCTAATAAAGAATCATTTAAAAAAATAGTAGCGTAAGTATCTAATCCTTCTAAATTTAAATAGATGTTTTTTCTTTCTAAAACATCATCACTTAATGTGAATATAGATTTATATTCCCACGTTTTTTTAGAAACCCATTGTACTTTTTCTTCGTTGGTTTCAATAAAAGGATCTATAATTATATGATTGTCTAATAAATCTGTAAATACATTTCCTGGTACTGTTGCCGGCATCCAATCTAAAGAATCGATTGCCTTAAATTGCCAATTGTTATGTACGGTTATTTTCAAAGGAATATCTTTATTAGATTTACAATAAAAGAGAAAAATCACACTAAAAAAAAATAAAAATCTACGCATTTCTAACCACTTTTATAATTTCTCTACTATGTTTTTTAACTAATGTTCTATTTCTAAGATTAAATTTTCTTTCAGGTAAAATCATCATTTATTGTTGTGCAATTTTTATGTTGTTAAATTTAGCTTCCTGTAAGTATAGATTTACTATTGTATAAATACCATTTGTTATCAAATTTTCAAAGACTTTTAATATATTTTCGCTTCCTTCAAAAATTTGTAATAAGGGAGAAAGATAATAGTTTTCGAAGTGTTTTTTATTGTTTTATTTTAAGAAAATGAATAGTTGAAATTTAACTTTAACAAGCTTACAGTTTTTGTTAATAATTAGAAATTTTATTATACTTTTAATATTTAAATAAAATTTAAAATATTCATAAAATCATTTTAATAAAGTATAATTATGTCAACAGAAACAACTAGTAAATCTTATAAGAGTGCTTTTATATTTTTAACAACTTTATTTTTTCTTTGGGGATTTATAACAGTTTTAGTAGATAGTTTAGTGCCAAGATTAAAAGATGTTTTTGAAATGTCTTATGCCAAAACAGTTTTAGTTCAGTTTGCTTTTTTTGTAGCATTCTTTGTGTTTTCACTTCCTGCGGGTTTAATTTTAACAAAAATTGGTTACAAAAAAGGAATTGTTTTAGGGCTTTTAACTATGGCTTTAGGTTGTTTGTTATTTTATCCAGCGGCAGAATATAGAGTGTTTTCAATCTTTTTATTAGGATATTTCACACTTGCTGGTGGAATTACAATTTTGCAAGTTGCAGCAAATCCTTATGTGGCTTTATTAGGCAGCGAAGATGGTGCAAGTAGTCGTTTAAATTTATCACAAGCATTCAATTCATTAGGAACCACAATTGCACCAGTTATTGGTGCTTTATTTTTATTGAGCGATTCTGTAAAAACATCCGAAGAAATTAGTCTTTTAAGCGAAATTGATAAAACCAATTATTACGTATCGGAAGCAGCAACAGTTCAAACGCCGTTTTTATTTATATCTATTTCAATAGTTGTTTTAGCTTTAATTTTTGCTTTTATAAACTTACCTAAAGTTATGGAAGAAAGTCCTAAAGGTGGATATGTAACATTACTTAAAAACAAATTTATGTTAATGGGCGCTTTGGGAATCTTTGTGTATGTGGGCGCAGAAGTTGCCATTGGAAGCTTTTTAGTCAATTATTTTTCTGACATGAATTTGGCTGTAATTATTGCAGAAAATGACATAATGATGCAAATTGCCAACACAATTGCAAGTACTTTTAACAAAACATTTTCAGGTTCAGATCCAAAATCTTTATTAGGAATTTTTGTAATATTTTATTGGGGTGGCGCAATGATTGGCCGTTTTGTGGGCGCCTATTTAACTAAAATTATGGTGCCAGGAAAAGTATTAGCAATTTTTGCAAGTTTGGCAATTGCCATGATTTTAATTTCTATAAATACAACAGGTTTACTTTCTATGTGGTCTATTTTAGCAGTTGGCTTGTTTAATTCAATTATGTTTCCAACAATTTTCACCTTGAGTTTAGAAGGTTTGGGCGATTTAAAAGCTCAAGCATCTGGTTTGTTGTGCATGGCAATTGTTGGTGGCGCAATTATTCCGTTTATTTTTGGAGGTTTAATTGATGGTTTTGGTTTTAAAACTGCCTTTGTTTTAACCATTGTTTGTTATGCATATATTTTGTTTTATGGAAACTATAAAACGAAGAAAGTATAATTTATCTTTTTGAAGCTATTTCCAGCTTTCGCTACTCGCTTTTTTTATCCCAAAAAGGGAATAAAAAAGAGCTCAAACAAACCGCTCAATCTGGGCTAAGTCTGTTTATAAATTTTTAGAATACCCAAATTATTCTTTGCTTTCTTATTGTTTTTCAT
>JANQTQ010000290.1:0-3578 GCA_030731625.1 Polaribacter sp.
CTTCTATCAATAACCAATAAATCGTTGTCGTCTAAACCAGCATCAATCATAGATTGACCTTTTACTTTTGCGAAAAAGGTAGCATCTTTATTTTTAATTAATTCATCGTCTAAAGAAATTCTAGTTTCTCTAAAATCATCCGCAGGCGAAGGGAAACCAGCAGAAATGCCAACATCAACTAAAACAGCTCCGTTTCCTAATGGTGCTTTTGGTGTAAAAAAAGTAAGATTTTTAGTTCCGTTCATCATAGTTTGCAAATTATAACTTTTCTTTAAATGTTTTAGCTATTATTTTACATTTAAAATACTGTTTTACAATCATTACAGATGTGCTTTGTTTTCTCAAAAAAAGGAAATAACATGTAAAAAATATTTTTTCTTTTAAGAGGTGCAATTAAAATTCTACTAGAATTACAATTAGGACAAAAAAGATCGTTGCCGGTTTTGTCTTTTTGATAGGTTCTAATTTCATTATAGATTTTAGTTGCTTTTTCAAAATCATTTTTATGAACCAACAATTTTACGCCACCAATGGCATTGCTAATTAAAGGATCTGAATCTATAGTTTTTTCATCCATGAGCATTGTACTAAAACCATCAGCATCTAATCTTGATTTTGTAACATGCGCTTCTGTAGAATATTCAAAAACAGCTAAAATTTTAAAATTATCATTCATAAAAAGAATTTATTTAGACGTTTTTACAATAAAAACATCATTAATATTGGTGGTAAATTTAGGCGATAATCTTTCTTGACGCATTTTCCAAGTTCTATTTAAATCTTGATTGCCTAATTTTATTTTATCCGCGTTAAATTTACTATTTAATTTATCAATTGCAGCCATTAAAGGTTTGTGTTTCGGGTTTTCACTCGAGAATAAATTCAATTGAAAATTATCATTTGGTACTAATCCAGTTACAATTACACCAGCTCTTTTATATTTAATTCCGGTTTGAAAAATAGTTTTTACAGCTTCTATGGCAGCACTAGAAATCGTTAACGTAGAATCTGTTGGATACGAAAAAACCACTGTTTTACTTTCTCTGTGTTGTTGCGCATCGGTTTTATGTCTGTCGCTAGAAAGTTGTACAATTAACATATGGCAACTCGATTTTTGATTCCGTAATTTTTCTGCACAACTTGCTGCAAAGGTAGAAATACGTTCTTTTATGTTCTCAATATCAGCATAGGTATATTCAAAACTACGCGTTGTAGCTATCATTTTTTTTGATGAAACTTCTTCTAACGGAATTTTAGAAATGCCTTGTAAATCTTTTTGCAAACGCCAAATTACAATTGATAAATTTTTTAAAACCCAATCGCTAGGAAGTTGTGTAAAATCATACGCAGTTACGCAACCTTTGGCTTCTAATCGTTTTTTTAGTTGTCTTCCAATTCCCCAAACGTTGCCAATTTTAGTCCATTTTAAAGCTTTAATTCTGTTTTCTTCACAATCAATAATACAAATTCCTTTAGACTGTTTAATGTTAGAACGCGCAATTTTATTGGCAACTTTAGTCAGTGCTTTTGTGGGTGCAATGCCTACACAAGTTGGAATTCCTGTCCATTTTAAAATTCTGCTTCTAATTTTTGTAGCATATTCTTCTAAATTATAATTTTCAAAACCTTTTAATTCTAAAAAAGATTCATCAATAGAATACACTTCAATATCCGGAGAAAAATCAGCCAAAATATTCATAACTCTTGCGCTCATATCTCCATACAAAGGGTAATTTGAAGATAAAACGGTGATATTATTTTCTTTACAAAATTGTTCCCATTTAAAAATTGGCGCGCCAAAAGGTAGTTGTAATTTCTTAGCTTCATCGCTCATAGAAATAACACAACCATCATTATTGCTTAAGATAGCAACTGGTTTTCCTTGTAAATTGGGATTAAAAACCCGCTCACAAGAAGCATAAAAATTATTACAATCGATGAGTGCAAACATGCTATAAAAGTATCAAAAAATAGCAGGCGAAATGGAATTGTTAATATCTTAATCTGTTAAAATAGCTAAGAAATGGCAATCTAACTAACAGACAATTTGTTATACGCGTTTTTTAGTTTTTTAATAACGAATGCTATTTCTTTTACATCTAGATGTCCAAAACCAAAACGAATGGCACACGTGTTTTTGTCCTGATACAAAACAGTTTTTGGTAGAAATAAATCATTTTTTTCGGCTTCTTCGGCTAGTTTTACTAAGGATATTTTAGGCTGAAATTGTAACCAAATAGCTAATCCGCCAGAAGGGATTTTCCAGTTTGCAATTTCTGAAAAATGTTGCGTTAAGAGTTCACATAAACAATCGCGTCTTTGTTTATAGATGATAATGTTTTTTTTCATCAAACGATAAATTTCGCCTTCATAAATTAATTCTGATAACATTTGTTGCTGAATTAAATCGCCTTGTTCATCCAATAATTGCAAATAATTTTTTGCTTCCGAAATTAAATTTTCTGGCGCAACTACAAATCCTGTTTGAAAACTAGGAAATAAGGATTGCCCGAGTTTTCCTAAATAAATAATCATTCCGTTCACATCTGCGCTTGCCATTGGTAACATGGCAGAACCATCAAACTGAAAATCATAATCATAATCATCTTCAATAATTGCAAATCCGTATTCTTTTGCCAAATCCAACAACGCTAAACGGCGTTCTATACTTAATCTTACCAATGTTGGATAATCTCTATGTGCACAAATATAAACACAGCGAATGCTTCCTTTTATAAAATGTTTTTTGATGTAATCAACATCTAAACCATCCGCATCTACAGGAATTGTTTTGATGGTGGCACCTACTTGTTGAAAAATCATATTAGCCACATAATTACTTAAATTCCCCACTAAAACAACATCGTTTTGTTTGATTAATAATTGAGAAACAATGTATAAACTCATTTCTGTACTTCGTGTGCTAATGAGGTTTTTTGGGTTGATGTGAAAACCTCGGGTTGCGTTTAAAAAATTACAAAGTTGTGTTTGAAATAAAGAATTAGAAGATTCATTTAATTTATTCCATTTTGTTACCAACGTTTTTCGTTTCATGGCAGCACTGTACCATCGTGTAAATTCGTTTATAGGATGTAAACGTAAATCGGGTTTGCCATCGTTAATAGAATATTTAGCATTTGTTAATTGGGTTGTTGAAGCTAAATGAAAAGATTTTTGAAAGTGAAATCCTGTGATTTTGGCATAGTTGTACGCTTGATGTACTTTTTGAGAAGAGGCTTTTATTTTTGCTGTTTTTAGCTCTGGTTCTAAAACAAATGTGCCTTTGTTTGGGATGATTTCTACCCAACCTTGCGCGGCTAATTCTTCGTAAATGGCAACTGCTGTATTTCTATGGATTTTTAATATTGCAGCTAAGATGCGAGTTCCGGGTAAAATGGTGCCTTTTGTTAAGTATCCACGTTGAATTGCATTTATAATTTGCTGTGAAACTTGAATATAAACAGGTTGTGATATCGATTTATCAAAATTAATTAATTGTTTAAAAAGTGTATTCACCGGACTATCTGTCATTTTGAAACTGGACTATTTTAATCGTCCGGAAAGTTACGACTTTTGCA
>JANQTQ010000290.1:3678-8565 GCA_030731625.1 Polaribacter sp.
GGAAGTCAGGCCGATTTATACATTAGAGGTGGTGGTTTTGATCAAACCTTATTATTGATTGATGGCATTAAAATGGATGATTCTCAAACAGGACATCACACTTTAAATGCAGCTTTACCTATTGAAGTTATTGAAAGAATAGAAATAATTAAAGGGCCGGCAGCAAGAGTTTTTGGTCAGAATGCGTTTACAGGCGCTATCAATATTGTTACTAAAAAGAGGTTAGAAAATAATGTTTCTATGAATGTAGAAGCCGGTTCTTTTGGTCAATTAAATGGTTCTGTAACCGTTGGTAAAGAAACCGAAAACACATCCCTTATTGCGCATGTTGGTGCTTTAACATCAGATGGATATCGAGAAAATTCTGATTATAATAATTACAACTATTTCTTAAAAGGAGTTTTTAATAAAAAAAATCAACCTATAGAAATGATTGCTACTTTCTTTGACAAGAAATTTGGAGCACAAAATTTTTATACCCCAACTTCTTGGGGATTTAATGAGTATGAAGAAACACAGAGTAGTTTGTTTGGAGTTTCAACAACATTTAATAAAGATAATTTTAAAATTACGCCAAGAGTTTATTGGAAAAGAGGTCAAGATATCTTTTTATTAAAAAGAGATGACCCAAGTTTTTACAGAAATTTACATATAACCAATAAAGTTGGGGTAGAAACAAATGCATCTTATAGATCTAACTTAGGTATTACGGGTTTTGGGGTAGATATTTCTAGAATTTTTATCAGTAGTAATAATTTAGGAAATAGAAACAGAACGATGGCTAATTTGTTTTTAGAACATCGCTTTAAATTAGCGGATGATAAACTAGATATTACTCCTGGAGTTGCAGTAACGTATTTTTCTGATTTTAAATTTCATGCATTTCCTGGTTTAGATATTGGGTATCAATTGACAGATAATTTAAAAGCTTATGGAAATTTAGGTATAACATACAGAGTGCCAACCTATACAGATTTATATTATAATGATAGCAGTACAAGTGGAAATCCTAATTTAAAGCCAGAAGAAGCGTTTGCGCAAGAAATTGGTTTAAAGTTTGATTCTGATAGATTTACAACTTCTGTAGCAATTTTTAATAGACATGCCACCAATTTAATCGATTTTGTGAAGCCAGATGTGGCAGCAACCAAATTTGTAGCTACAAACTTTGCAGAGGTAAATACAAAAGGTTTTGAGCTAAATGCAGATTATCGCTTTTTATTAAATGAATTTAAGCAAACATTATCTTTTGGATATAATTATTTAAATGATGATATTTTAGATCAAAATAAAGATTTATCTCGATATTCTTTAAATACGCTAAAACATCAATTTATAACTCGTTTTGCAAGTAAATTGTTTAAAAATGTAAGACAAAATATTATTTATAAACATGCAGAGCGTACCGTTGGTACAAGTTATAATGTTTGGGATGCTTCTATAATTGTTGATATCCAAAAAGTAAGTTTTACAATTACAGCCAATAATATTTTTGATGCAGATTATATAGAATCTGGTTTCTTACCAATGCCATCAAGTAATGTTTTATTCGGATTTCGTTACGGTTTTTAATAAACAAACAGTATAATTTTTAGAAAGCCTTGATGCATTTGTGTCAAGGCTTTTTTTTTATCAGTTTATTGATGATTTATTAAGAATTGGGTGTGAAAAAAGTTCATTTTTAAGCAAAGCGATCATATTCGTTATTAAAATAAAAAGCTATATTTGAGATGTAAATACCCTTATTTTATGAGAATTATCTTTTTAGTCTTAATTATGCTAGCAACAAGTTGTGCCAAAAATAATCCGATAGCATTGGCTTTACATACAAATGATGCTAAAATAAAACAGGTTTTTGACGGCATAGAAAAATATGAAGTTCAGATTTTATTTACAGAAGTTTTAGAAAAAAAGGATACTATTATTTTTAAAGATCATTCATTTCAAGTTGATGATAGTACTTATTTTTATCCTGCGAGGTCTGTGAAATTTCCCATTGCTGTTTTAGCTTTAGAAAAATTAAATAAAAACCCATTAATAAATAGAAATACAATTTTTACGATTGAAGGAGATTCTACAAGAACAACTGTGGCGAACGAAATAAAGAAAATTTTTGCAGTAAGTGATAATGAAGCTTATACGCGTTTGTTTGAATATTTAGGACAAGATTATATTACATCAGAACTAGAAAAAAGAGGAATTGTATCAAGAATTTCGCATCGTTTTTCAGGTGCTAATCCATATAGTTTAGAAACAAAATCCCTTCATTTTTATAAAAATGATTCGCTTATTTTTTCATCAGAAAGTACAAAAAACGACACTTTAAAACCACTACAATTAAAAAGAATAACAAAAGGAATTGGGTATACTCAAGGAGATAGTTTAATAGAGAAACCGATGAACTTTTCGTTAAAAAATTATATGCCAATTTCGTCCTTACATAATTTAATGAAATTAGTACAGTTTCCAGAAATATTTCCCATAGAAAAAAGGTTTGAAATTTCTAAAGAAGACAGCGCATTTTTATTAAATATGATGAAAATTTTACCCAAACAAGCCAATTATATTTCGGAAGAATATTATGATAGCTATGTTAAGTTTTTAGTATTTGGAGACACAAAAGAACCAATTCCTAACGATATTAAAATTTATAATAAAGTTGGATATGCTTACGGGTATTTAACCGATTGTGCTTTTATAGAAAACACTAAAACGAATAAAAAATACATTATAACTGCAACGATTCATGTAAATAACAACAGGGTGTTTAATGATGGCGTGTATGAGTATGATAATATTGGCATTCCGTTTTTAGCAGCGTTAGGAAGGCAGTTGATTGGGTATAAATAATTTTCTTTTTTTGTAACAAAATTCTTTTTCGGTCTACTAATAGAATAAGAAACTCAATGTTTTATACTTATTTAAAGTTGAAATTAACTAAACGTAAAATAAATTATTTTAAGTTATAAAGAGTTTTTATTGATGCAATAAATGGCTTTAATAGCTTAAAAATCTTTATATTTATTCACTTTTAAATAATATGCTATGATGGAATGGTTTACAGAGTTACCCTCTTTTTTAAAAACGTATTGGATTGTTACAATAATAGCTACATTCTTGTTTTTAATTGTGTTAGTTTCTACAGTTATGGGCACAGATTCTGATGATATTGGCGACGTTGATGCAGAAATAGATGCAGATACTGGCGCAAGTTTTCAGTTTTTTACAGTCAAAAATTTGGTTGCTTTTTTTACCATTTTTGGTTGGAGCGGAATTGCAAGTTCTGATGCGGGTTATTCTAATCCGGTAATTATAGCAATTTCTATTTTTTGTGGTTTAGCAATGATGACGGTAATGGCAACAATGTTTTATTACATCAGTAAATTAAATTCAAGCGGGACTTTAAAAATGCAGAATGCATTAAATGCTATTGGCGAAGTTTATTTAACGGTGGGTGCAAACAGATCTAAAATAGGTAAAGTGCAAATAAAAGTACAAGGAGCATTAAGAGAATTAGAAGCTTTAACAGATGCTGATCAAGACTTAAAACAAGGAAATGTTATAAAAGTAATAGAAGTAACAAATAACGGAATATTAATTATAGAACCTCAAAAATAAAAATGACTATGTTAAATTTACTTGCATTAGAAAGCAGCCCGTTTGCGGGTTTAATTGGAATAGGAATCGCAATCCTATTCGTATTTATAGTGTTAATGACACTTGTAAAACGCTACAAAAGATGTCCTTCGGATAGAATTTTAGTAGTGTATGGAAAAGTAAGTGGAGGAGAATCTGCCAAATGTATTCACGGTGGTGCAGCCTTTATTTTTCCTGTAATTCAAGATTACCAATTTTTAGATTTAACGCCAATTTCTATTGAAGTGAATTTGGTAAATGCACTTTCTAAACAAAATATTCGTGTAAATGTACCTTCAAGATTTACAATTGGTATTTCTACAGAACCAGGAATTATGCAAAATGCTGCTGAACGTTTATTAGGTTTGGCACAAGCTGACATTCAAGAATTAGCGCAAGAAATTATTTTTGGTCAATTACGTTTGGTAGTTGCCTCTATGGATATCGAAGAAATTAACAACGACCGTGACAAGTTTTTAACTAATATTTCTCAGAGTGTAGAAACAGAATTAAAGAAAGTTGGTTTAAAATTAATCAACGTAAATATTACAGATATTGTAGACGAATCTGGTTATATACAAGCTTTAGGTAAAGAAGCAGCTGCACATGCAATTAACGCAGCAAGAAAATCGGTTGCAGAAAAAACCAGAGATGGTTCTATTGGAGAAGCAGATGCGGTACAAGATGAAACTATTAAAGTTTCTGAATTAAGAGCAAAAGCAAAAATTGGAGAAGCAAAAGCGGCTCAGAATGAAAGAATTCAGGTTGCTGCAGCAATGGCAGAAGCAAAAATTGGAGAAGCAAATGCAAATCAAAATGAAAGAGTACAAACTGCAAATGCAGTAGCATTGGCAAAAATTGGAGAAGCAGAAGCGTTAAAATCAGAAAGAATAAAAACATCCGAAGCAAATGCACTTGCTATAACTGGAGAAAATACAGCAAAAATATCTATTGCAGAATCGGATGCTTTAAGAAGAGAAAGAGAAGCAGAAGCAGAAAAAAGAGCGGTTGCAACAGAAAAAATTCAAGCAGCAAGAGCGTTAGAAGAATCTTATTCAGCAGAAAAAGATGCAGAAAATGCACGTGCATCAAGAGATAAAGCAACCAAATATGCCGATATTGTTATACCTGCAGAAATTGCAAAAGCAAAAGTAGAAATTGATGCAGAAGCAGCAGCAGAAAATATAAGAAGAATTGCAAAAGGAGAAGCAGATGCAATTTTCTTAAAAGCAGAGGCAGAAGCAAAAGGTT